>CAZDUU010000027.1:0-9770 GCA_964508675.1 uncultured Bacteroidales bacterium
TAATGCCATCCCATCGTTGTTTTCGGAAATGGTTCGGGAAGCAATGAAAAATGAATTAAAAGAAGCAAAAAAATCACATTATAAAGCATTGGAATTTTGTCGCTTAGCTTTTGCCGAAGGCAGCCCTGCCGGAATAAAACAGGCCTTAAGCTTAATGGGAATTATGCAAAATGAGCTTAGACTGCCATTAGTACCGGCCTCTGAGGCTTTAAAAGAGAAAATAAGAATCTGGATTCAGCACAACTTGTAGAAATATAAGTATACTAGGTCTTTGAAAATTAGTCAGCGACTGCAAAGTGTTAGTTTAATCTCATTCTAACTTCGTAAAAAAAATGTATAAAAACGAAAATAGTACACTATCTTTGTCGTACAATTGTTTTCATAGTTTGTTGTATTTGGGTTAATGAATGGGTGTTGCAATCGCGGCACCCTTTCACATTTTATAAGCTAAAATATTTAATCAAACAAGTAATTAATAATCAATAGAATGCACCTGCCTTGTTAAACAAACAATAGTCTGTGGCTTAAAAAAGTGAAAAAATATTTCTTAAATTAACATTCTTTAATTATCTTTCGCTCCAAATATTTAAACCTCAAAGAAATGAATTTAAAAAATTCTACACTTCTGATTTTTATTGCTGTTTTAGCGTTATTCCCGAAGACAATCTTTTCACAAAAAGAAAGCGAAAACTTTAAACTAAAATATGCTCAGGCCTGGATTAATTTTAACGACGAAGATTACCGGGGGGCTTTAAGAATATATCGCGATTTGTTTAAAAATAACCAGCAGCATGCAATGCTGAATTTCAGGATGGGACAGTGTTATACTGAGCTTAAAATGATGGATAGTGCATTGATACATTTAAAAAGTGCAGTGGAATTAGACAGTACAATTAAAAAAGAAGCTAATTTGCTTTTAGGACAGGCTTACCAGTATAATGGTGATATTGATAAGGCATTGGACTATTATTACAAATACAAAAGCAAACTTAGCCCCAAACAGGCAGAACGTGATTATGTAAATGTTTTGATTCAACAATGCCTTACAGCAAAAGATCTGATATCCAGACCGGTTCAGGCTAAAGTTGAAAATTTAGGACCTTCAATTAACTCAGTTTATACAGATGCTTCACCCTCTATCACAGCTGATGGCAAAACGCTGATTTATACCAGCCGACGTCCGGATAATGTTGGGGGAAAATTCGATTTCAATGCTGAATGCTATTTTGACGATATTTATATTTCAAAATGGGATGACCAGAAACAGGATTGGGCTCCTTCAAAAAATATTGGTGCGCCTATAAATACTGATTTCCACGATGCCAATATGAGCATTTCACCCGATGGCAATACAATTTTTATTTATAAAAACATTGACGGGATAACTCAGAGCGGTGATATTTTTACCTCTACTAAAGGCCCAAACGGCGAATGGAGCGAACCCAAACCTATTTTAAATAAAAATATAAATTCCAGTTATTTTGAAAGTTCTGCCTGCATTACTTCTGATGGAAATACCATGTTTTTTGTAAGCGAACGTGAAAAAGACGGGTATGGTCATGGTGATATTTATATGGTTAAAAAAGAAGGGAACTCATGGGGGTTGCCAGTCAATCTGGGACCCACTATCAATACTCCTTACGATGAAATTGGTGTTTATATTCATCCTGACGGTAAAACCTTATTTTTTAGTTCAAATGGCCACAAAACCATGGGCGGACACGATATTTTTATGTCATATTTTGAAAATGGAAAGTGGTCAGAACCTATCAATTTAGGTTATCCAATAAACACAACCCGCGAAGAAATTCATTTCGTATTATCAACTGATAAACGCACCGCTTATATTTCAAGCAACAGGGAAGGAAGTATCGGCGATTACGATATTTTTAAAGTAGACATGACCAATTACTTCAAAAATCAGAAAGATATCCCAACCAATGTAGCCCAAGCCATAACCGGCTCTACTTTGACTATAATGAAAGGAAAAGTCAGTGATGCTGCTGATGGAAAACCCATTAAAGCAGAACTTACATTTAAAGATGTGATTGACAACCAGACATACGTAACCCAATCAAACGAAACAGGTGAATATTTCATTACGCTCCCGTCTGATAAACGTTACGAAGTTTCTACGAAAGCTGACGGATACAAGCCTTTTACTTTGAAATTTAAAGTTCCCCGTAACGAAGAACTTGATACTCCATCGCTGGTAAAGCACTTCTTATTGAATAAAGAGTAAAAAATTATGTCAAAAATTTTAATAACGACCTTAGTGCTGTTTTTTTGGTCGTTCCAATGGCTATTGGCCGATACTTTACATCCCAGAGTATTAAAATTTGAAATCAAGCAGAATATTGAACCTCCTGCATGGAGGCTGACTCAAAAAGTTTTTGAACTTGCTAAACAGAAAAAAGCAGATTATATTCTTTTAGAATTGAATACTTACGGAGGAATGGTTGATATTGCCGATTCCATTCGCACTAAAATAATGAACTCTCAGATTCCGGTATATGCTTTTATCAATAATAATGCAGCTTCGGCAGGCGCATTAATTTCTATTGCCTGCAATAGAATATATATGCGGAACGGAGCTACTATTGGTGCAGCAACTGTTGTAAATCAAAATGGTGAAGTTGCACCTGATAAATACCAATCGTATATGAGAGGCATTATGCGGGCAACTGCTGAATCGCACGGGAAAAAAGTTATAAAAAAAGATAGCGGCGAAGTTAGTCAATGGTTTCGTGATCCGCGCATTGCTGAAGCTATGGTAGATCCGAGTATTAAAATTGCCGGAGTAATAGACTCAGGAAAAGTATTGTCATTTACTGCCAGTGAAGCAGTTAAGAACGGATATTGCGAAGGAATAGCCGAAAATATGGACGAAGTATTACAATTAGCTAATCTTAGTAATGCTGAAGTTGAAATTTACGAGCCTTCAATTATTGAAAAGATAATATTCTTTTTAATGAATCCGGTTGTCCAGGGTTTATTGATAATGCTTATCGTTGGCGGAATTTACTTTGAATTGCAAACACCGGGAGTTGGTTTTCCGCTGATAGCAGCAATTGTCGGCGCAGTATTATATTTTGCTCCTCTTTATTTGGAAGGATTGGCTGAGCATTGGGAAATTCTTCTATTTGTAGCAGGAATTGTCTTGCTTATTATTGAGATATTTGTGACTCCGGGATTTGGAGTGTTGGGAACCTTGGGTATAGGAGCTATTCTGGCCGGACTTACTTTAAGTATGATAGACAACATTGTGTTTACCATTGATGGAGCCTTAATGCCTGCTTTGGCAAGGTCTTTTTCAATAGTAATTTTATCTTTTTTATTATCCTTCTTTATTTCATTATACTTATCCAAAAAGCTCTTTACAAACAAAGGCCGTTTTAAGCACCTGGCATTAAATACCGTTCAGAATAACGAAGAAGGCTACATCGGAGTTGAAACCAAAATAGCCCAGATAGTCGGGAAAAAAGGAATTGCAGCAACAACCCTTCGCCCTTCCGGTAAAATTGAAGTTGATGACGTATGGTATGATGCTGTTTCTGAAGACGGGATGATTAATACTAACGAAAAAATCGAAGTAATAAAGTTTTTAAATAATCAGGCTTATGTCAGAAGAATTAAAGAGGAATGATTTTATAGTTCGCGACTTTCGTAACGAAGACTTTGATGCCGTTAATGAATTGTGGTCTAAAACCGGAATGGGAGGGGCACATCGTGGTGATAATCCTGAGATTATAAGTGAAACAATTTCAAAAGGCGGTTATTTTTTAATTTTGGAATATTTACCGGAAAAAAAAGTTGTCGGAACAGCTTGGATTACCAATGATTTTCGTCGTTTATACTTACATCATTTTGGTATTACTCCTGAATTTCAGGGGAAAGGGCTGTCGAACTTGCTTGCAAAAGAATGTATGGTCATTGGTAAAAAAACGGGGTTGCAAATGAAGCTCGAAGTACATCATGAAAATATTATTGCTAAAAGTTTATATTTGAAGTACGGTTTTAAAGAACTCGGTGATTACGAAGTATTGATAATACGGAAATACTAATAAAAAAAGGAAATTTATGATTAATAATAAAAAAATTTCAGCATTCTTGCTGTCTTTATTTATTGCATTTGAGATATCAGCGCAGGCTGATTTGCAAAGATTAAAAAAGGATGTTTATACACTGTCGGCAGATTCATTTATGGGCAGAAAGCCTTATAATAAAGGCGATAGTCTAAGCGAAGCGTATATTTTACAACAGATAAATAACACACACGCCAGATTGCTTAATGGGAAAGGATTACAAGAAGTTAAATTTGTCAGCACGATTGAAATAACTCCGGCAAACTATTGTAAAATAGGCAATACAGAAATGCAATTGCGAAGAGATTTTGTGCCTGCGTTGTTTTCAAAAAGCGAAGTGCTCGAAAGATCGGCAATATTTGCAGGATATGGGCTTTATTCCAAGAAAGGCGATTCAGTTCTTTTTAATTATTACAGCAAATACAAAGTCGAAGGTGTCTGGGTGATAATACTCAGAGGTGCACCGGAAAAGTTTAAAATTTCAAAACGTGAATTAAATGACAGGGCAAAGGTTTTAACCGCTAAAGATAACGGAGCTGCCGGTGTTTTATTGATTTCAGAAAAAGGCGATCTTCCGGATCAGAATTATGATAAGGTTTCGTCAGATGCAGGCATCCCTGTCATTTATATTACTAAAGAAACATTTGAATTACTTTGCAAAGAAACAAAGAATAATGCGGATAGTTTAATATATAAATCTTCACTTTCTAAGATATTTACACCCATTAATTTGAAAACTAAAGTTGCGGCAAAAACGGATTTAAGGCCAGTCTATGGCTTTTCAAATAATATTATTGCTATCACTGACGGTTCTGATAATATATTGAAAAATGAATATGTAGTTGTTGGTGCTCATTATGACCACCTGGGTTTTGGCGGGGCAGGAAGTGGCTCCCGTAAACCGGACACCAGTGCTGTTCACAATGGTGCCGACGATAACGCTTCTGGAGTTGCCGGGGTTTTGGAGCTGATGCGTTTAATTGAAAATTCGAAAGAAAAACCTAAACGCAGTATTGTCTGGGTCGCATTTACCGGTGAAGAAATGGGATTGCTGGGGTCAAAAGAATTTGTTCAGAATTCACCAATTGATTTAACTAAGATTAAGGCAATGATGAATTTAGATATGATCGGACGATTAAATGATACCATGCCTCGCTTATCGCTCAGTGGAACGGGAACAGGTGACGTTCTTGATAAAATGGTGGATAGTTTATCCAAAAATGTTCAATTTAGCATAAAAAAGAATCCCGATGGTTATGGCCCTTCTGACCATGCTTCGTTTTATTCGAAAAAGATTCCGGTATTATTTCTAAACAGCGGGATACATATGGATCATCATACTCCTTTTGACGACAGAGAAAGGATTAATTATAAAGGCATGGTCGAAATAGTTGATTTTACTGAAAAGTTGATATACGCAACAGCTGATTACAAGGGGAATATTGAGTTTAAGGAAACCAGAAGCAAACAGGAACAAAGTTATCGTGATACAAAAATTACATTAGGAATTATTCCTGATGTGACTGGCGGAACAGAGGGCGGTTTGTTGGTCGAAGGCGTAAAGGCCGGAGGATATGCCGAAAAGGGTGGAATGATGAAAGGCGATATTATTGTTGCAATGGATGGTAAAGAAGTTAAGAATATTTACGATTATATGTCACGCTTAAATCAATTGGAAAGTGGCAAAACGATCCATGTTGAAGTAATTCGGAAGGGTAAAAGAGAAGTGCTGCTGATTCAACTGTAAATTATTCGACAATTACCTTTATTTTCTCAGCAATTTTTAACGCCGTTGTAAATCCAGAGATATCTGTATATAAGATTCCGTCTTCGCCGGTTGGGCTTCCGTGACCAATGGGGTTTAGATAATATTCTTTTATCTTACTGTTAAAATCAATTGTAACTGCATAGATAATACTTGGCTGTCCGGAGGTTCTGTAATCTTTATTCCCTTCGAATTTCTGGTTGAACCAGTAATTGTTAAAGTCAAATGGTTGATTTATCTCAACAACTAGAATTATTTTACCCTGTAATGGTTTGTCTAACTTCGTGTTTAAAGTAAAGTTATTCTGAGGGGTAGCTCCGGTATAGGCATCTGCAATAGGAGTCTTAGGCGTGGGTAAATATAAGCCATCGCTTTCTTTTACATTTCGCGAGAAAGCCCAATAAGGTAAAGCGGCAACGCGGCGATGCTCACCCGGAAACCATTTTCCCTGTTCAGATTTCCCGTGCTCGTAGATGCCTTTGGCTATGGACTGTGATACATATAAAGTCTGAATATATTGATTTTCCGTTGTTGTTGTCCAGATGGCAATTAACGGATGATTGAAATTTTTCCCTTTCTGAAACTCTATTGTAATTTTTTGCCCTGTCCCGTTTAAATTGGAATTAAATTTAATGGTATCGTTAGTTTGAGTAAAACTAATATTGAAGACGAACAGGCTGCTTATGATGATTATAATCGTTTTCATATGCTTATTTTTAAAAATTAAATATTATACCAATAGTAGGCAAAACAGTCCCCGAACCCGAAGATGGTATTTCTCTCAGGGTATAACGGTTCGGATCGTTCGGGTCAATCATTTTATTTCCATTTATGTCCATATTGGTAATCCTTGGTAAATCTTCAGATTTAAAGTTATATAAATTTTGAATATCGAGATAAAGTCTCAATTCTGCTTTTTTCATCAGTAAACGTTTTTCAACACGAATGTCAAGTTGATGAAATGGTTTAAATCGTTTGCTATTTATTTCATTGTAATCTAAATAGGGTCTGTTTTGAATATCCCAGGCTGCAATGAGCGAGGAATAATTTAAATCGTAAGGAGTATAGGGTAGTCCACCGGCAAAACGCCATTTAACTGCAGCACTCCAGTTCTTTTTAAACTTTTTATTGGCGGTAATATTTATAATATGCCTGTTATCCCAAGAAGTCGGCCTGTAAATATTCTTCTTGTCCTTAAATTCACTCACGGCATAGGTGTAAGAAATAACCAGGTTGATGTTATTCTTTAAGGTTGTTTGTAAAAGATATTCTAAACCATATGCTCTGCCTTCTGCTGATGAAATGGCAGGTTCGCTGCCGACAGAGCCAAAATCAATAGGAACAAATGTGAGGCAAATGGAATCATTTAATAAGAACGGATAATGCTGATATTTTTTATAAAAACCTTCGAGCGAAATCTTCGTGTTTTTATTTGGCAGGTAACTAAGCCCTGCAATGTAATGGTCAGCCCTGATGTAACGGAGATTGTTTTCTTTATTTACATAAATGCCATCATTGTTCTTATATCCCAAGGTAGTATAGGCCGGAAGCTGATAGTAGATGCCCCAGTTGGCATTTATACTCCATTTTTCGTTTAAATCGTATGAGGCTGAAAGTCTTGGTGAAAGCTGGTTTAACGGATTCTGTGTGCTTGAATTATATATAGAGGCATCCGTTCTTATTCCAAATGACAGCGAAAGTCTTTCGTTCAAAAAAGATCTGGAAGCCTGCCCAAATGCACCATATTTGAAAACTGGCAAGGCGCTTTTATAAATAAAAGTATCCAGGGTGTTGTTTAGAAATGTTTTTTGAAACGACTGATTGGTGTATTCTGCATATTCAGCTTGTAAGCCGTAGTTAATCTTGAGTTTGTTCTTATTAAAATATTGTTCAAACCGTAATTTGTTTTCCTGTTCCTGGCTGGTGTAATCTAAAATTTTATTTGCGTCACTTTCAATGTTGTTCCGATATTTATATTGTTCATTGTTTAACATATTGCGACTAAGAACGATGGTAGTATATCCGTTTTCGATATAATGCTTATAAACCGTACCAAAAGTATAGTTCCATTGCTGATATACCGGAAGATAATTTAAAATATACTGTTGTTCTTCCGTTGGATTTTTAATGTTTAAATCGAGTTTCATTACATCCAGAGCGCCAATGCTCATGAAAGTCAGTTCATTTTTTTCGTCTATTTTATATTTTACTTTTGCCTGATAATCGTTAAATGTTGGAAGGAAAGGCAATCCCAAGGCTTTAAACAGAAGCTGCAGGTAAGAACGTCTGACCGAAAACAGGTAAGTGGTTTTAGTGCTTAAAGGACCATCTGAAGTTAGTGAGATTTCCGAAGCACCTAATGTTCCTCTGAAACGTGGCCTCTCCGTGTTCCCATCAATGGTTTTAAAATCGAAAACACTGCTGATGGCGTTGTATTTATTTGCCGGAAAAGCTCCTGCATAAAAATTTACATCACGCAATAAGTCGGCATTCAATATGCCGTTTGTGCCACCCGAAGCCCCCTGTGTTGCAAAGTGATTGATATATGGTATTTCAACATTGTCGATAAAATATCGGTTTTCGCTGGATGCTCCTCCGCGAACAATAATATCGTTACGGTTTGCAGCCGGGAAAGCAGCTACTCCCGGATAGTTTTGAATGATCCTTGAAATATCCCTGTTAGCCCCAGCGCCATTCTCGATTTCTGAAATGCCAATGCTCTGCATAGAGACAGGGCTTTCTTCTTTCTTTTGAAAACGCTCTGCAGTTACTACAACCTGGTCTAAAGCATAGCTTTGCTCCTCCAGCGTAAAATCCAACGATGTTGTTTTGTTACTGATAACCTGTACTTCCTGAGTTAAAAGCGTTTTATATCCGATAGAGCTTATTTGCAACTGATAATCGCCCGGGTCAATATTGGTTATAATGAACTTGCCGTTAAAATCAGTTGAAGCACCTATGGTCGTCCCATTTATCAATACACTTGGAAATGAAATGGGCTGGTTGTTGTCTTTTTGCGTGACTTTTCCTTCAATTCTTCCTTTTTGAGCAAATGTGAAAACCGGGAATATGATGAATATTAAAAAGTATTTCATATGTTTTTTTCTGCAAAAATAATATTAAATTAGAACAATTCTAAATAGTAAATTATAAAGATTGTTAAAAGGCATCTGAAAATTGGATAATAATTTTGATTACATTCGTACGTTAAATTATTAATCCTATCGATTATGAAATATCTGGTTTTATCGTTTACAGTTATGCTCATGTCTATGAGCAACATGTTTGGTCAAAAAGAAGAATACAAAGAACCTTCGCTGCCGATCGATTCTTCGACCAAACAAATAACATATGTTAAAGTGATAAATGTAAACGCCAATAAGGATTCGCTGTATAAAAAAGGAAAAGCCTGGTTTTATTCTTATTATAAAAATCCGACCGGCGTAATTAAAAAGGACGATGCTCAAAATGGCCAGATTATGGGAAAACACCAGATTAAAGTTTTGAATCCTGCCGATAAAAAAGGTGTTCAGACCATGCGCGGTATAGTTCAATATACCGTTACAACTCAGTTTAAAGACAATAAAGTTCGAATAGTGCTCAACGAAATTAATCTGAAAGAAACTTCATATACTCCGGTGGAAAAATGGTTGGATAAAACAGCTGCCGGCTTTACTACAAAGAATTACTTTTATTTAGAACAGGTTGACAATGAAATGAAAGCTGCTATTAAGAATTTTGAAGATTTCATGACTAAACCGCAAACCGGAAAGAAAGAAGATTGGTAGTTATTTATGCTTTCAAAGTCGCAGATAAAACTTTATAAATCGCTGGAACAAAAAAAATTTCGTAACGAAAATCATTTGTTTATTGCAGAAGGAACTAAAACCGTTAAAGAGTTTCTGGATAACGGATGGACA
>CAZDUU010000028.1:0-9756 GCA_964508675.1 uncultured Bacteroidales bacterium
TGGGACGTTTTTTTACTTCAAACTGTAAAGTTTCAGTTTGTGCATTTGCTTTCTTATTATCTTTTGAAATAAGTACACCTGAACGGCTTCCTTCGCGATATACCGTAATCCCTTTACAACCACTTTCCCAACCTGTTTCGTAAACTTTTGCAACAATTTCTTCGGTTACATCTTCGGGCAGATTCACCGTTACACTGATTGAATGATCAACCCATTTCTGAATTTCGCCCTGCATCTTTACTTTAGCTACCCAATCCACATCATTAGCTGTGGCTAAATAGTAAGGAGATTTTTGAACTAATTCATCCAGCTTTTCATCTGTATAGGTATAAACATCATTCAAATCGTAAGCATTCTGTTCCAGCCATGTTATGAACTTGTGGTGGAATACAACATATTCTTCCCATGAGTCGCCAACTTCGTCAATATAACTTACTTTAACATTCTTATCGTTAGGGTTTACTTTGCGACGACGTTTGTAAACCGGTCTGAAAACAGGTTCAATACCAGAGGTAGTCTGTGTAAGAATACTTGTCGAACCGGTAGGGGCTATCGTTAATAACGAAATATTTCTACGTCCATAACGTTCCATTTCCTTTGCCAGTTCAGTATCAGATTCCTTTAAACGACTGATAAACGGATTATTTTTTTCACGGTTGGTATCGTATATCGGGAAAGGGCCCCTGTCTTTTGCAGTAAATACAGATGAACGATATACTTCTAATGCTAAGGTCTTATGAACTTTTACAGAAAAATCAATAGCATCGTCGCTACCATAACGTAAATTTAAAGCTGCCAACATGTCACCTTCGGCTGTAATTCCAATACCGGTACGGCGTCCCTGAATTGCTTTAATACGTATTTTTTCCCAAAGCTGGCGCTCGGTGCGTTTTACCTCTTCAGATTCCGGATCGCTGTCAACTTTTTCCAGAATAGCATCAATCTTTTCCAATTCGAGGTCAATAATGTCATCCATCATTCGCTGAGCAACATGGGCGTGTTTTTTAAACAAATCAAAATCGAAAAATGCTGTTGAGGTAAAAGGGTTTACAACATATCCGTATAAATTTATTGCCAATAAGCGGCAGCTATCATATGGACATAATGGAATTTCACCGCAGGGGTTTGTTGCCACAGTCTTAAAACCCAAATCTTTATAGCAATCAGCAACAGATTCACGCGAAATAGTATCCCAGAATAATATACCAGGTTCTGCCGATTTCCATGCATTGTGTATAATTTTACCCCACAATTCAGATGCGTTGATTTCTTTTGTATATTTAGGTTCTGTGCTGTCAATCGGATATTGCTGAGTATAGGGAGTACCATTTATTGCTGCACGCATAAAATCGTCATCAATTTTTACAGAAACATTGGCTCCTGTAACTTTACCTTGTTCAAGCTTTGCATCGATGAACTTTTCAGCATCGGGGTGCTTAATGGAAACTGTAAGCATAAGAGCTCCTCGACGACCATCCTGAGCCACTTCGCGTGTTGAATTACTGTATCTTTCCATAAATGGAACCAGACCGGTAGATGTCAATGCACTATTTAATACAGGACTTCCCGAGGGTCGGATATGACTTAAATCGTGACCAACACCACCACGACGTTTCATAAGTTGAACCTGTTCTTCGTCAACTTTTAAAATTCCGCCATAGGAGTCACTGTTTCCATCCATTCCAATAACAAAGCAGTTAGAAAGTGAGGCTATCTGAAAATAATTTCCGATTCCGGACATAGGGCTACCTTGGGGAACGATGTATTTAAATTCTTTTAATAAATCGTATATTTCCTGAGCAGAAATCGGATTGGGATATTTTTTTTCCATTCGTGCAAGCTCATTTGCAATTCTCCAATGCATATCTTCGGGACTGCGTTCATATATGTTTCCATACGAATCTTTTAAAGCATATTTAGTAACCCAAACTTTTGCTGCCAATTCGTCTCCTTTAAAATAATCGAGTGCACCTTGATACGCTTCATCGAAAGAATAAATCTTATGTGTCTCATTCTGAGCTTGTTCCTTTTTTGCCATGACGTTTTTGTCTACCAGAGTTTCCATTTTATATTTTAAACTATTATTATTTTCAGATGGATAGCATTCCAAATTTCGTCGAGCAAATTATATCAAAGAAATTATTTAAGCTAATTTAGTTTTTAACAACTATATTAACAGCCCTAAGGGAATTTTGTAATTATTTTATTTTCTGATTTTTATAAAAAAGGTCGTAATTTTTTACTTTGAGTTAAGTTATTGTTAATAAACATCTTAAAAATTTACTAACATTTTTTTGTTAAAAAACTTATATAACCCTACGCATTCTTGGCATTAGTCTTATTTTCATTGAGTTAGTTTCTTTTCGAAAAATTTCCATAATTTCTCATCAGGTACAGGTGCCAAGATTTCTATTAACTGGTTTTTAACAGGATGAATAAATGAAATAGAACGGGCATGTAAAGATATACTTTTGTCTGCATTAGCTCTTGGAAAACCATATTTCACATCACCTTTAATCGGACATTGAACATGTGCAAGCTGACATCTGATCTGATGATGTCTGCCGGTTAATAACTCAATTTGCCAGAGAAAATATAAATCAGACTGGGCAAGAATCGTATAATTCAAAACTGCCAATTTTGCATTTTTTGAATCCTTTTTCCTGACCAATGAAATATTTTTTGCTTCATTTCTAACAAGATAGTGTTCCAGTGTTCCATTTAACTTTTCCGGAGTATTCGCTGTAATAGCCCAGTACAACTTCTTTATCTGTCTGTCCTGTTGCATCTGGTTAAGACGGGCTAATGCCTTTCCTGTTTTGGCAAATAATACCACTCCGCTCACGGGCCTGTCAATCCGGTGTATTACACCCAAAAACACATTCCCGGGTTTCTGATCACGATTTTTAATGTATTCCTTTATTTCTTCTTCTAATGATTCATTTTTGTCTTTATCGGGCTGAACCAATTGACCCGGCACCTTATTAATAATAATAAGATGATTGTCTTCAAATAAAATATTGTCAGGATTCAGCATCCTTAGTATTGTTCTTTTTCGTTAGGGAAATCCTTATTCTTCACATCATAGATATAGCTACCCACAGCATTTTTTATTTCATCGAATAAATTATGATACCTGCGTAGGAACCTGGGTGAAAATTCTGTTGTTAAACCTAACATATCATGTAAAACCAGCACCTGACCATCTACATAGCCTCCGGCACCAATTCCTATAACAGGCATTTTAACTGTTTTAGAAACCCGACCTGCCAATTGTGCAGGTATTTTTTCCAAAACCAAAGCAAAACAGCCCAACTCATCTAAAAGAACAGCATCTTTTAATAATTTTTCAGCCTCTTCTTCTTCGCGTGCACGAACAACATAGGTACCGAACTTATGTATACTCTGAGGTGTGAGACCTAGATGTGCCATAACAGGAATACCTGCCGACAAAATACGCTGAACGCTTTCTTTTATTTCTTCCCCTCCCTCAAGTTTTACTGCCGAAGCACCTGTTTCCTTCATAATTCTGATAGCTGAATTAAGAGCTTCTTTTGAATTCCCCTGATAAGTTCCAAAAGGCAAATCAACCACAACCAAAGCTCTTTTAACAGCTCTTGCCACTGAAGCGCCATGATAAATCATTTCATTCAATGTAATCGGGATAGTTGTGTCATACCCGGCCATTACGTTAGAGGCCGAATCACCGACCAGAATAACATCTATACCGGCTGAATCAAGGATTTTCGCCATTGAATAATCGTATGCCGTAAGCATGGATATTTTTTCACCACGTAATTTCATTTCTGCCAGAACGTGAGTTGTTACTTTTTTTACTGTGGGGAAGTTCATTGGAATTAAATTTATATCTTTGCCACAAAGTTCAGTTTTTTTTACGAAAAAGCCATGAAAAAAATTTTTAACTATATCGTATTCTCTAAAAAAACATTTTTTATTTTGGGAATATTTTCGGCATTAGCATTCCTTTATCAGTGTAAAAATGATTTAGATGTTTTTGACGACTGGAAAGATCATACAATTGTTTACGGTTTGATAAATCCAACTGACAGTCTTCAGATAATCCGCATTTCAAAGTCCTTTCTTGGAGATGGGGATGCTTACCAGATGGCTCAGATAAATGACTCTATTTATTACAATAAGCCCATGACTGTTCAGCTTTTACAAATGTCAAACGGTAATATTGTAAGAACTATTACACTTCATAAAGATTCATCTATTGCACGAGACAGTGGTGTTTTTGCATATCAAAAAAACTATTACTTTGTAACGTCAGAAACAATCAACGAAGAGACAAGTTATAAATTGCTTATCAACATTGACGGAAAAGAAATTAATTCTGAAACCAAAACAATAGGCTACTTTACATTGCAAGATGTTCCCAATACTGTTTCGTTTACTCCATCAAGCTTTAAATTTAAAATTAAAACCCCTGCCAATGCCAGAGTATTTCAACCGGTTTTCAGATTTTATTATTACGAAATAACTGCAACAGATACTATAAAAAAGCAATTGGATATAAAGTTATCCGTTTATTCATCAACCAGTATAGATGGTGGCGAGCTCATTAACATTGAATATCCCGGAAACTCATTTTTCGAAGCAATTGCAAATAAAATAAGTATAGATAATAATGTTATAAAAAGAATTGCAGCCAAAAATTCCCTGCAAATAATTATATATGCCGGAAGTAATGAGCTTTTTGCATACTTACAAGTCAGTGGACCAAGTACCGGTTTAACTATGGACAAACCCAGTTATACAAATATTAACAATGGTTTAGGTCTTTTCACCTCAAGGTATTCCAAATATGATTTAATTAAATTCCTTTCTTCCAGAACCATAGACTCTTTGGCGCATGGACAGAAAACTTATAAACTTAAATTTTTGGATTACTCTTCTTCAATGCCTTTCTGGAGCCAATTTCCATAATTTTGTCATATATTAATAAATAAATTCTGCCATTTTTTCACTTTTTTTCTGCCTTTATATATTGGCACTATGCTTGTTTATTACCGACCAAACTAAAATAAAAACTTTTAATATGGGAAAAATTATAGGCATAGACCTCGGTACAACCAATTCATGTGTTGCAGTAATGGAAGGTAACGATCCCGTTGTAATTCCAAACAGCGAAGGAAAAAGAACCACTCCATCTATTGTAGCATTCTTAGACAACAACGAACGTAAAGTTGGTGACCCTGCAAAACGTCAGGCAATAACCAATCCTCAAAAGACGATTTACTCCATAAAACGTTTTATGGGAAATCGATTTGATGAAGTATCCAAAGAAATCTCACGCGTACCTTACGAAGTTATTCGTGGCGACAATAATACACCGCGCATTAAAATCAGTGACAGAAACTACACCCCACAGGAAATCTCAGCTATCGTCTTGCAAAAAATGAAAAAAACCGCAGAAGACTACCTTGGACAGGAAGTGACCGAAGCTGTTATTACAGTTCCGGCTTATTTCAACGACTCACAACGTCAGGCTACCAAGGAAGCAGGTGAAATTGCAGGTTTAAATGTACGCCGTATCATCAATGAACCTACTGCAGCTGCTTTGGCTTACGGTCTTGACAAACGTAACCGTGACATGAAAATTGCCGTTTACGACCTTGGCGGTGGTACATTTGATATTTCTATCCTTGAACTGGGCGACGGTGTTTTCGAAGTAAAAAGCACTAACGGTGACACACACTTAGGAGGCGACGATTTTGACCAGCGTATTATTGACTGGCTGGCTGATGAATTTAAAAATGAAGAAGGTGTCGATTTACGTAGAGATCCCATGGCTCTTCAACGTTTGAAAGAAGGCGCAGAAAAAGCTAAAATTGAACTTTCAAGTTCTAATTCTACAGAAATCAACCTTCCGTACATAATGCCGGTTGACGGCGTGCCCAAGCACCTTGTAAAGACACTGACACGTTCAAAATTTGAACAATTAATAGACGATTTGGTTCAGGATACGATTGAGCCTTGTAAAAAAGCATTAAAGGATGCAGGAATGACCCCTAAAGATATTGACGAAGTGATTCTTGTTGGTGGTTCAACCCGTGTACCGGTTATACAAAAAGTAGTTGAAGATTTCTTCGGAAAAGCTCCCTCAAAAGGTGTAAATCCAGACGAAGTAGTGGCTGTTGGTGCTGCTATACAGGGTGGTGTGTTGACTGGTGAAGTAAAAGATGTTCTTTTACTCGACGTTACTCCGCTCTCACTCGGTATCGAAACGTTAGGCGGTGTAATGACACGACTGATTGAATCTAACACAACCATTCCTACACGCAAAACTGAAACCTTTACCACAGCCGCTGACAATCAGACTTCTGTAGAAATTCACGTACTTCAGGGTGAACGAACACAGGCCAATCAGAATAAAACCATCGGACGTTTCCATTTAGACGGAATCCCGGCTGCTCCTCGTGGTGTTCCACAGGTGGAAGTTACATTTGATATTGATGCCAATGGTATTTTGAATGTTTCGGCAAAAGATAAGGCTACCGGCAAACAGCAGAGCATTCGTATTGAAGCTTCGTCAGGTTTGACCGACGACGAAATCAAACGTATGAAAAACGAAGCTGAAGCAAATGCTGACTCAGACCGTAAATTCAAGGAACGAATCGACAAAATGAATGCAGCTGACAGCCTTATTTTCCAAACCGAAAAACAGCTCAAGGAATTTGGCGATAAATTGCCAGCCGATAAACGTTCGCAAATTGAATCATCATTACAAAACCTGAAAGATGCACATAAAAGCGAAGATCTCGACCGCATTGAAAAAGCGATGAACGAACTAAACGAAATTTTCCACAAGGCCAGTGAAGAAATGTACAAAAATACCGGAGCACAACCCAATGCCGAACAACATGAGCAACATACCCAGCAAAAAAATAACGGAAAATCAGACTCAGAAGTAACCGACGTTGATTTTGAAGAAGTAAAATAACAAGACCAAATATTATATTGTAAAAAAGGAAGTCCTTGTGACTGCCTTTTTTTATTGCATTTTTACATGATTATACTATCTCCATCACTTTTTTCCACGCCTCCCAGTTTGTGTTTCCCCACTGGTGGTATATGTGGATAAAGGCAGGATAAAGCGGCCGGTTATTATTCAGAAATTGGCCTTTTACTTTTCCGGCTCTGATCTCGGTTTTATAAAAATCAGCAATAAAGTTAAATTTCTCGGGCAAAGTCGGATGGTTTTGCAGTTTAAATTGATGAACTGTTGCAATGAGCGTTCCTTGATCACGCACTTTCCATTCAGGTTCGCTGAATATTTTTATGGTCCACAGATGCCACTGCTCCATAAATGATGCGGAATGATGGTCGAAAACAAAAACACCACCGTTCCAGTGCTGCCATTCCGAATCAACATCATGATTAAACGTTTTTTTCAATGCCTGTTGCAAATGGTTGCAACGATTTACTGGCAAATAGTCACCGTTTTCATTAAGCCAAACGCGTTTACTAAAACTAAAACGATAGCCTGTTTCTTTCCTAATTTTCTTCCTATATAATAGCAAAACCGGAAAAGTAAAGTCAACAGCTATCTTCCAGTTTTTATTCCGTACATCAAGCTTTATTTCTTTGCTTATACGGAAACTACCAAAAACAAAAGCACAAAAAGCTTTGAAAGCAAACATTAGCATACTCAAAGGATTGGAAGCAATTTGCTTTTGATATGAAAAAAGCTCACGGATTTCGTTTTGGTTATAATCAGCAGGATAATGCGGGTGATGAATGGTTTTAGCTACAGCTTCTTCTAACTTTTTACGTTCTGAACTGAAATTTTCAGAGCAGGTGCAGTTCACCGCATAAGGGCTGAAATAAGACAAAGTAGTGTGGTCGGGAGCAAAAGTTACGGGTGCTGTATAAAAATTGAATACTGAATTGCATTCTTTATTTAAAGCTATGACATCGCTATCTAAGTAACAATAACGTTTGCCCTGAGGCAAAATCCGGTGCAATGAAGTTTTGAGGTAAATGCTGGCCTGATGATGGCTGAATTCAGCCGGAGTTGTAATATCTAAAACATTTTCATGTTCAACCGGAATCTCATTCCGCTTTGAATCCGTTACAACAAAAATCGGATAATCAGAAAAACGTTTTAAAGCTTTTAACGAAAAATGTAAGGTTTGAATATGCTCTTTAGCGCCACAGGCAACAAAAACAAATGCACAATCTGCGTTTTGATTCATGCTATTTCTTGTCGAAACAATATTTTAACCCGATTACATGCGAGTACATAGCTACAGAGGTATTGCCTATATCAGTGAATGCATAATCAAGTCCGAAGTTCTTATATATAATTCCCACACCAATGGAGGGCTGTACGTTCAATGATTCTGTTCCGTCGAAATCGCTTACCTTTTGAATATTATAAACGCCGGCACGGATAAAGAACATTTTCATATACGAAAATTCAATACCGGCGTGCGGATCAATGCTCGTAAACGACGATTTAACCAACGTATTACGCTTTCCGTCGAAAGTAAAATCAGCATCTACTTCGGCCAGTAATTCAAGTTTTTCTTTAAAAGTGAATGTTCTTGCGACTCCCAGAAGTAATCTGGGTTTAGTGATTTCCAAGCCATTGGAAGGTATTTCATTTCCTGTTGCAATATAGGCATCTTCGAATTTTTCGGTATTATAGTTCCATGCATTGAAAGTAGAAGTTGCATCGCGAAGCACAGCTCCTAATTTCCATTTATTGAGGCTGTAATTTGCCGAAAGGTCAAAGCCGAACCCCCAAGCCGAAGCAAAATCACCCACTACGCGACGGATAATTTTTACGTTTCCGCCCACATTCAGATTATTTTTGAGCTTACGTGCATAGGATAATAAGGCAGCATAATCAGCAACCGAGAAAGAAGAAAGTTTGCTGTAATCGAAATTTCCGTTGACATCAACCAAATCGAGTGTATTAGGAATATCATCCACACCAAAACGAATAATGCTGATACCAAATGCTGATGAGTCGCTGTTTTTAACTGCAAAAGAGCCGTAATCATACTTTGCCAGTCCACCGAAATATGAAGCATGCATCAGTGAAACATTTCCATTGTGAGTCATACCAAGCAACGCTGAAGGATTCCAATATCCGGAATGAATATCAGAAACACTTGCAACAACCGCATTTCCCATGGATAAAGCCCTACCTCCAATACCTAACTGCAAGAACTCGTTACTGTATTTTTGAGCAAAAGTATTGAATGAACAAAAAAGAAAAAGGCTGATTATTATTGGGAAAAACTTCAATTTCATAAAAAAACTACTGTTCAAAGTTAAATATTTTAACGCATTTTTAAAAACGTATTAACTATTAACATAAATTTGCCCAAAATAATGTTGTAAGATGAAAATTTTTAAAAACATAAAAAACAGCATACCAAACTTTTTGACTTTAATGAATCTATTCTCGGGATGCTTGTCTATTCTGGCAACTATTGAAGGTTATCCGGTATGGTCGGGGGTATTCATTTTTGTTGCAGCTGTTTTTGATTTTTTCGATGGCTTTGCCGCACGGTTACTAAAAGCTACTTCATCTATTGGTAAAGAACTAGACTCCCTGGCTGATCTCATCAGCTTTGGTCTCGCTCCTTCTTTTATTGTTTTTGGTTTTTTAAAATCGGTTCTACTGATTAATCATATCGAAATGACTGATTTTACTCTGTCAAATATTTTTATCCTTTCATCACCTTTTTTGATTGTTTTGTTTTCAGCCCTAAGACT
>CAZDUU010000029.1:0-9735 GCA_964508675.1 uncultured Bacteroidales bacterium
TTACTTTTTTAAATATACCAATGCCTGATGCTGGTTCAGATACATCAGTTTGTAGCAAATGGGTTCAATTACATGCCCATCCAACGGTGCCAGGCGGTCAGTGGAGTGGACCTAGTGGGATAGCATTTTATGATTTAGATGTAGATTCAGCTTCTCATATAAATCCAACTTATAGAGATTCTGCTATAACATGGGTACGTTGGCCTTCAGAGAATGATACTGTATCATTTTATTGGACTGAGTTTAACGGTACATGCTATGGTTATGATACGGTAAATGTATATTTTGGTTCTGTTATGGATGCGGTCGTTACTTCTAACCCAGCTGATTCAGTTTTCTGTGGTTCCAGTTATACTTTATATTCTGAGATACATCCTGCATATGGTTATGGGTATTGGGTAGATAACATTGTTAGTACTCAATTTATTTCTAATTTTTCTGATACACTTTTTCAAATAAATTACAGTTTTGATGCTTTAATTAACGATTTTGGCCCTCATCATTTTTATTGGATTACCGTAAACGGAAATTGCAGAGATACCAGCGATGCATTTTATGTAAATTTTAAGAATAATGGTTTTGTTAAAGGAAATATTAGCGGAATGGATAATAGCAATAATTTTAAAGCTCAGCTTTTTAAGTCCAATCCTCATGAAAATTCACCTTATTCAGCCATTGATGCAAATGGTAATTATTTTATTGATGCCGAAACCGGCAATTACTATTTAAAAGCTGAAAAATTAGATCCTTCACTTTCTCAAAATATAGCTTCTACATATTACGGAGATACATGGAAATGGGACGATGCCGTTATGATAAATCTTCAGATGTGCGATACTTTGAACGCTGATATTAATATGTATCAGTTTAATAATGCACTGGGTGGAACCTGCCGGGCCTTTGGTACTATTATGTATGACAATGGCGGACCTGTAGAAAATGCAAATGTTTATCTTTTGTATAAACCATCAAACCTTCCGGCTATGCAGGTTTTAACAAATTCAAACGGGTATTATTCATTAAATGATATTCCTGCCGGAAATTACAAAATTCAGGTTGATATTCCTGGTTTACCTCAAGTTACAACACATCATATAACCGTTAACCCGTTTGATACTTTATTTCCCAATGTGAATTTTATTGTAGATACAACGCATATTGCCAAGGATTATGGTTTTGGTATTTATGCAGATACATTGTCTTCAGTTAATGATCTGTCACTTCAAAAAATGGAAATACATGTTTTCCCAAATCCGTTTACAAGTGAATTGTATTTGTATGTGAATGAACAGGTATCTGGGACAATTGAATGGTCAGATGAACAGGGAAGAATTATTAAAAATGCAGAAATTGAGTTAAACAAAGGAGTAAATAAACTGGAAGTTCCTGAGAATATCAACTCAAAAATCTGTTTCATCAAGATTGATAGCAAAAATTCCGTTTATGTAAAAAAGTTAATCAGAAAATGATAATCGTCTGAATAACCTACGTTTTTATTTCTTACATTCGTTACCAAATAAATCCAAAATTTAAACTTATGACATTAATAATTAAAGGTTCAGGTCTTACTATTGAAGACGTTGTAAAAGTTGGCCGTCATGGCGAAAAGGTGGAACTGCATCCAGATTCGGTTGTTAAAATCAATAAATGCCGTGCGATGCTCGAAAAGAAAATCGAGGCTCACGAAATTATGTATGGTGTAAATACCGGTATCGGTGAATTTTCTGAAGTTGTGCTGAGCGATGAGCAAATTAAGGATTTTCAGAAGTATCTGGTTTATAATCATGCAGCAGGTATTGGTGATGCAATGCCTATAGAGTGGGTTCGTGCTGCTATGTGCGGACGTATTAATGTTCACGCTCACGGAAACTCGGGTGTACGTATTGAAGTAACCCAGACATTGGTTGATATGCTAAACAAAGGCGTTACTCCGTATGTTTGCAGAAAAGGTTCTGTAGGTGCATCCGGCGACCTTGCTCCTATGTCGCAAATTGCTCTTTTGATGATGGGTGAAGGTCATGCATTTTATCAGGGTGAACTTTTACCCGGTAAGGTAGCATTGGAAAAAGCAGGTATTCCTGTTCCCGGATTGCACGCACGTGACGGTTTGGCTACTATCAACGGTTCCAATGTGCTGACAGCTATGAGTGCTCTTTTGATTTACGATGTAAACAACTGGTTAAAACAGGCTGAAATTGCATGTACTATGACCTTAGAAGCTTTAATGGCTAATTTTGGGCCTTATAATACAAAAATTCATGAAATTCGTGGATTTAAAGGTGCTGTGAGAAGTGCTGCTGCCATAAGAAAAGTTGCTTCTGGCGGAGATTTGATTGAAAAACGTTTAAAAGTAAAAGTTCAGGACGCTTACAGCATGCGTTCAACTCCACAGGTTATTGGTGCTGCACACGATGCTTTGGCATGGGCGCGTTCACAGGTTGAAATAGAACTGAACGGAGTAGGTGATAACCCTATTTTCTTCCCGGATGAAAACTTGCAACTTTCCGGTGCTAACTTCCAGGGAACTCCGGTTGCTTTGCCGATGGATATGATTGGTGCTGCTATTACCATGGTTTCAGTTCTTTCAGAACGTCGTATGAACCGCCTGAACAACCCAGCACTGAGCGTTGGACTTCCTCCATTCTTAACCCACAATCCTGGCATGTTTTCCGGCTTAATGTTGAGTCAATATACTGCTGATATGCAAATAGTTGAGCAACGTATTTTATCTGCCCCTGCTTCTATTCAGTCAATTCCGGCTGCAGCAGATCAGGAAGACTTCGTTTCGATGGGGATGAATACAGCTATTAAAAATTGGCAGATACTTGACAATGCTTATGGTGTAGTTGGAATAGAATTTATGGCAGCTGCCCAGGCTTTGGATTTACGTGAAAAATTCGGAGAGCAGAAATATATGGTAGGTCGTGGAACTGCTGTTGCCAAGAAAGTAATTCGTGAACATGTGGAATTCTTGGATATTGATCGTCCTTTATATCCCGATCATAATAAGATGAAAGAATTGGTTAAGAGTTGTGATATCTTAACTGCTGTAGAAAAAGAAGTCGGAAGTCTGGAATAGTAAAAAGGAATTAATTGAAATAAAAAAAGAGGGCTTAGCCCTCTTTTTTTTATTTATCTTCTGATACATTTTTTTGTTTCTTTTTTAGAATATCGAAGGCGACAGGGGTTGCAATGAAAACAGAAGAGTATGTACCAATTGCAACACCAATTAATAGTGCGAATATAAATCCACGTAATACTTCACCACCAAATATAAATATTGCTATCAATACGACCAAGGTAGTACCGGCAGTGTTAATAGTACGTCTTAATGTTGAGTTAATAGCTGAATTAATAGCTACTGATAATTCCCAACGGGGGTGTAAAGTTCTGTATTCACGAATTCTGTCGAAGATAATTACAGTATCGTTGATTGAGTAACCAATGATTGTTAATATAGCCGCAATAAATGCCTGATCGACATCAAGGTTAAATGGCAGCAATCCGTTAAATATAGAATAGAATGCAATAACAAACATGGCATCATGGAATAGAGATGCAGCACCTCCCAAGCCCCATTCCCATCTGCGGAATCGTATAGCAATATATATTGAAATAGATAATAAAGCAAGAACTACAGCTATCAAAGCTCCAATTTTAATATCGTCAGCAATTGTAGGCCCTACTTTCGAAGAGCTCATTATTCCTACGTTACTTACAGAAGTCGCACTGCTAAAATCTTCGAAAGTAATGTCTTTCTTATACAGTGGCTTTAAACCTTCATAAAGTTTATGCTCAACAACGCTGTCTGCTGCAGTAGAATTTTCACTAATCATATACTTTGTAGTGATTCTCATTTGATTATCAGCACCAAATGTTTTTACTTCAGGGGCATCACCACCAAACACCTTAGCCAATGAATTACGAACGTCGTTAACTTTTAAATTCTGGTCAACGCGGACAACATAAGTTCTACCACCCGTAAAGTCAACACTCCAGTTGAGACCTTTGGTAAATAAACTGATGAATCCGATAATAATTACTGATAAGGAGAAAATATATGCAGGTTTACGCAATTTTATAAAGTTAATTTTTGTGCTATCCATCCAGTGGCGTGTGATTTTTGTATCGAAAACAAAATTCCATCCTTTATTAAACCCAAACTCAAATATTAATCTTGATATGAAAATAGAAGAGAATAATGATGTTAAGATACCTATAATAAGAGTGGTTGCAAAACCCTGGATAGGACCACTACCAAAAATATACAATACAACACCGGTAATAATTGTTGTAACATTTCCGTCAATAATAGCTGAATATGCATTTTTATAACCATCGGCTAATGCAAGTTTGATTCCTTTACCCGCTTTCAGCTCTTCACGAACACGTTCGTAGATAATTACGTTAGAATCCACTGCCATACCTAAGGTAAGTACTATACCTGCAATACCAGGCAATGTAAGTACAGCACCCAGTGACGCAAGAACACCAATGAGGAAGAAGACGTTGGTAAGTAACGCGATATCTGCGATAATACCGGGTTTTCCATAAAAGAAAAGCATGTATATAAGAACTAAAGCAAATGCAATTACAAATGAAATTAAACCTGCATTGATACTTTCTTTACCCAAGGTTGGACCAACGATAGCTTCTTCAATAATAACGGCAGGAGCCGGTAATTTTCCAGATTTTAACACGTTTGCCAAGTCGGTTGCTTCATCTAATGTAAATCCGCCAGAAATGGATGAGTTACCACCTTTAATTTCCTGACGAACAACAGGGAAAGAGTAAACATAATTGTCAAGTACAATAGCTATCTGGCGTCCGATGTTTTCGCGTGTTAAGCGGGCCCATTCTTTTGCACCTTCACCATTCATTGACATAGAAACTTCAGGTTCGTTAGTCATATTATTGAAATCAACACGTGCATTGGTAATGGCTGAACCATCCAATGGAGCTAAATTAGTACGCGGGTCAATTTTAATGGCAATGAGTTGATAAACTTCAGAATTTTTAAGTGGTTTATATGACCATAAGAATCGTAAATTAGCAGGGAATAATGATTTAACTTGTTTAAGAGCTAAATATTTATTGATAGTTGCTGTATCTTTTCCTAATACCAAACCAACTGCAGCACCTTTGGCCAGGTGTTTTTCATTATCAATACTGGGATACATGATGCTGAACAAAGGATTATTCTTTTTGTTTTCTTCAGCATTTGCATTTTGAGTTGCATTCTTGCTTGTATCTTTCTTTTCTTTTAAAGTTTCTAACAAAGATTTAGTTGTATCTTTTTTCGTAGCCAGTGTATCTGAAGCTAATACAGTAGTGTCTTTTGCGAGAGTATCATTGGAATTCCCTGATAAAATCTGAGCAATTAAAGTATTTGCTTTTTCTAACAGGGGATAAACTTCAGAATTTTCATAAGTCTGCCAGAATTCAAGATTTGCAGTTCCCTGTAAAAGCTTTCTAACGCGTTCGGGATCTTTTACACCCGGAAGCTCTATCAAAATACGTCCGGTTGAAGCAATTTTTTGAATATTTGGCTGGGTAACTCCAAAACGGTCGATACGATTTCTCAATACGTTGAATGAATTATCTATTGCTCCCTCAGCTTCTTTACGAACTATTTTTAGAACTTCTTCGTTAGGAGTATTGAAGTCAATTTTTAAATCTTTTGAAATAAAGAATGCTGCAAGCTTAGCATTCGGGTCAATTTGCTGAAATGCTTTTCCAAATAAAGTAATAAAATCTTCGCCGCTGTTTTTTTGAAGATCTTTTGCTTTTAGTATAGCTTTGTTAAAGGTAGAATCTGTTGTAAAGTGAGCTAAAGAGCGGAGAACATCAACAACAGAAACTTCCATAGTTACGTTCATACCACCTTTTAAGTCAAGACCAAGGTTGATTTCTTTTTCCTGACATTCACGTAAAGTGTATTTTTTTAGCCAAAGGAAATTGTAAACAGGTTCATTTGCTATGGAGTCAAGATAGCGATACTCTTTTTGTGGATCACCCTGTGCAAATTCTTTAGCATCACTGTTTACTTTGCGAACTACAAATGTAAAAGATAACTGGAAAATAGCTGCTAATGTTAGAGCAACTGCGAAAAACTTAATAAATCCTTTATTCTGCATGTGTCTATAAATTTATTATTTACAATAATTCACCTTAAAAAAAATCAAGGTGCAAACGTACTGTTTTTTTGGCAAAAATCAAAATATAAAATGTATTTGGTTTAATCTTTTTTTAAGTTAAGTGTAAAAATAAGATTATAAGTTGATTACACTGTTGCTTTCTATTTCAAATGGATTCTGATTATATCTGAATACTCTTGCAGATTTTTTCCCTTTAAGTAAAATTTTTTCATTACTAACAATTAACCAGCATGCTTCTCTAAGACCTAAAACAGTTTTGGTTTTATTTGCTGCAATAAATTCTAAAATTCTTTGCTCACGGGTTTCGCCTGCATGACCTTCGGGGCTTGCATCCAGGTAATGAGGATTTATCTGGAAAGGGATGAAATTAAAAGCTTCAAACGATGGAGGTTGAACAATGGGCATATCATTGGTAGTGCATATAGTTGGACAGGCCATATTGCTACCGGCACTCCATCCGATATACGGGGTTCCGCTTTCTACTTTTTCGCGCACTGGTTCAATAAGGTTGTTTTCGTATATTGATTTCAGTAAGTGAAAAGTATTACCACCGCCAACAATTATTACATCTGATTTTTTAATTACGTCGGCTGGATTGGAACTGTGATGAACACTTTCAACCTTTAGTCCAATTGCTGCAAAACTTTTGTTTACTTTAGCCTCATACTCATCATAAGAAAATGTAACAGCAGCATAAGGAATAAAAGCTATTTTTTCAGATTTATGATTTAATAAAAAATCTTTAATATGAGGTAAAGGATAGGTAAGGTATTCTTCACCTGCATTAGTCGAATTGCTAAATAAAAGTAAATTCATTTTTTTTGCTCAAAGATATTTAAAAATGGTCAAAATTGGTTTGGAGGGAATGACTTTTTATTGATTATTTTTGCGCCATAATTTTTTTGAATGAAGCAAATTATTATTCAGGCAGGGAAGGTCGCATTTAAAGTCTCGTGGCTACTTATAAAAGTTTATGTACCGCTTTCATTGCTTTCATCTCTATTAAGGCAAATTGGTTTTTTCGATTGGCTGAGTCCATACTTATCTCCTGTAATGCAGTTAATGGGTTTGCCAGGGAAAGCATCCATTACGTTAATAGCTTCATTTTTGGGAAATGTTTATGCTGGAATTGCAACCATTCCTTCGCTGAATCTGAGTGCAAGAGAGATTACTATTTTAGGGATAGTTGTGGGGTTTTCTCATAACCTTTTGGTAGAAACAGGTATTCTGATGAAACTTAAATTTGCTAATGTCAGAATTGCTTTTTTTAGAATTTTTTTAGCACTGTTTGCCGGTGTTTTGGCTAATTTGATTTTGCCGGATAATATCTATGGAGTTGTTTTAAATCCCTTTTTTAAATCATCGCCCCAGGTTGATTGGTACAAAGTAGTTATGGGAATGTTTACCACCATTATACAAATTCTAATATTGGTTTTTATTATACAGGTTGCTTATGAAACACTTAAAAGATGGTCGTTTATGCATAAAGTCAAACCGGCTTTTCATGCTTTCGGACGTTTCTTCGGCATTTCAGGCGGGGGAGTTGTTCCGTGGCTGACTGGTTTTTTCTTTGGAATTGTTTATGGGTCGGGAATTATGTTTCAATTTGTTCAGAATGGGCTTGTAAAACATAAAGATGCATCACTTATTACTATATTTCTGGTGTTAGCTCACGCAATAGTTGAAGACTCTATAGTCTTTGCTATTGTTGGTGGAAGTTTTTGGATAATCCTTCTTGCAAGAATTGCAATCGCATTTGTTATCTTAAAAATACTGTCATGGGGAAATTTTTATCTGAAATTAAATTACATTGGCAGTATAAGCGAAAAAGAGTTTAATAAACTTACCTGACAACAATAATCTTTTTTGAAATTGTTTTATTGGTTGTATTCATTATTATAGTATAAATGCCATCCGATAAATTCTGCTTTTCCAGATAAACAGAACTTATTTGATCTCCATTGAACTGTTTTGAAATTAAACATCGTCCGATTTTATCAAACAACTGAACATTTATTTTTTCTGAAACGGGGCTGTTAAAAAATATTGCAATATAGTTTTCTGAGTTTCCGATTCTAATAAAATCGTTGTCAAAACTACTGCATTGAGTTGCAATAATATCAGAAATGGTAAATCTGCCATCATAGTCAACTTGCTTTAACCGATAATAGTTAACCTTATCAGCTATTGTTTCTTTATCAATGTGTTGATAATTTAAAAATGTGTTAGAGTTTCCAGCGCCTGGTATTTGAGCAATTGGTTCAAAATAATTTGCATCCAGACTACGTTGAATTTCAAAATAGTTGTTATTTAATTCGGAAGCTGTTGTCCAGCTTAGCTCTATTCCATTATCTGTGCATTTCCCTGTAAAAGAAACTAAATTAATGGGCAGCGGAGTTGCCGTGCCTTTATAGAAAATAAATTTACTAAAGCCAATTACATCGGAAATTTCATAATAAGTATGCGATAAATCAGAATTGGTATTATAAATTCCATAATCATCAACAGGAGCAGAAGCGGGATCGGGGTAGATATATGGATTCTTAGCTATTTTTATGGCAGTAATATCGTCAATCGTACCTAAGAGCTTTGGATCGTTGTAGATTCTTAAATCATAGGTATAAGTATTAATGTCTCCGCCAACAGGCGTAATTTCTAAAACAAAATTTGAATATTGTGCACCAATTAAATTATTATATGGATTGCCTAAACCATTAATTAAGTCAGGGTACTTTTGTGTGTACCAGTAAGCATTTATTGCTGATGGTAAATTGCTTCCGTGCCATGTGATTTGTCCAACAGTGACATCACCAAACGTGAATATGGTAGTGCTTCCATTACTGATTGCACCACTCGTTCTGGCAACAATTGGAATGGCATTGGCATCAAACTCATCACAACCAACATCAACTGAGCCCCCCTGGACAGTAGTACTTCTTGTATTGTCATCAAAATCAAATCCTAGCGTTGATTGCGTGCCTTTCCCATTAACAAA
Organism: uncultured Bacteroidales bacterium; assembly: GCA_964508675.1. Lineage (GTDB taxonomy): Bacteria > Bacteroidota > Bacteroidia > Bacteroidales > GWA2-32-17 > Ch61. The sequence continues at coordinate 9,154 of CAZDUU010000029.1, forward strand.
CCATGCTTCGGAATTATTTGGGTTTACATGCAGATCGCCACCGGTAATATCGTTAAACAGGTTATTTGTAATAATTTGTGTATCGTTGGTTATAGTGCTGTTTTTACTATATAAACTGTTCGCTTCACCATTTGAGCTTGTTCTAAATGTTAAAATATCTAATCCGCTTGAATTCCAAAGAGCAATATTTTGTGATACTATATTGGGACTGATAAAAAGATTGTTGTTTGAAACGTTTGACCAATTTGTAGTTGGACTTGTTCCTTGATTTCCAATGCAATAATGAGCTCCTGTGCCTCCTGCTCTAATGTTTGCAAATATATTATTATACATATTTAAAGAAACGCTTTGAGTAGTGGTAGAGTTATTGCCTCGTAATAAAGCAAATGAGCTTAATGCTCCGCCAGATACAGTGCCGGAGATAAGAATTGTGTTAAAATAAATTTTTGCGGTGTATGCATTGGTTGATGATTGCAACCATATTCCGTTAAATTCTGTATTTGTTGTAGCTGAGTTTCCCAGCGAAATCATATTGTTTCTTATTTCAGCAATTGATGATGCAGCCGGCAGATACAAGCTTAT
>CAZDUU010000030.1:0-9277 GCA_964508675.1 uncultured Bacteroidales bacterium
ATCCATTTTTGTATGAAAAACTGGTAATGGTAACGGTCAGCTTTTTCGACGAAAGTTTTTCGCTAGCAACTAGGTCGTGATTTTCAAACTGTTGCTCAATAAGCGAGGTGATGTAGGGAAATTCCTTTTTCAGATCGGAAACGGCAAAAAGATATTTCAGATTTTTGAAGGCAGGAGCGAAGCTTTTTATAAAATGCTCTTTTTGCTCGAACAATCCCCGGTATCCGTAGGCTCCGAGTGCCTGTACTATCCGTAGGAATACAAACAGGTGAAAGAAATGTGTGCTTTGTTCTTTGTTTATATTGATTTGATGGCTCAATTCGTCCATGTAAAAATTAAAAAGTTCTTCCCGGAACGAAATCGGGAGTTCGGCTTTGGCATCGAACAACAGCGAAGCAATATCATAATAAACCGGCCCGCGACGTCCACCCTGAAAGTCGATATAGTAAAGCTTCCCGTTGTTTATCATGATATTCCGCGACTGAAAATCGCGAAACATAAAAAAGCTGCTTTCTGCTTCGCTCGTTTTTTTGAGCAAATTTTGAAATTCTTCTTCCAGCTTTTTTTCGTTAAAAGGAGCGTGCACCAGCTTGAGGAACATGTATTTGAAATAATTCAGATCCCACTTTATGGCTTGTGTGTCAAATGCTTCGACTGGATAACAATGGCTGAAATCGAGACCGTTCTTTGCCGAAAGCTGGAATTGAATCAGATCTTTAATGGCTTGTTTGTAAAGCTGTGCGATATCGGGACTGATAGCATTATTTTTTTTACGGTCTTCGGTCAAAAGCTGGTAAAGTGTGGTATCGCCTAAATCCTCCTGTAAGTATAACTTTTTATCTTCAAAAATGTGTATCAAGCGAGGAACTGGCAGTGATAAATTCTGAAAATATTGTTGCAGGTAGAAAAAAGCTTCATTCTCGGCAATGTCTTCATTGTAAGTGGCGATGGCAGTCCCGTCATTCAAAGTAACTCTGAAGTAAAAGCGATTGGAGCCACTCAAAGGAAGAGGTACAATTTTTTTTAAAGTTGAACCAAAAAAGCCCCTAATTTGCTTTTCGATATGCAAAAATATTTCGTTGCCCAGGTTACTCATTCAATGACTGTTGTATTTTTTTTAAGGTATTTAATAGCGGATGAATATCTTTTAATGGTAACATATTCGCTCCGTCAGACAATGCTTTGGAAGGTTCGGGATGTGTTTCAATAAAAATACCGTTGACACCTGTAGCAATTCCTGCTTTGGCAATGGTAGGAATGAACTGTGGCACTCCGCCTGTTACTCCCGAATTTTGGTTGGGTTGTTGCAGTGAGTGTGTGCAATCGAGAATGACGGGATAACCGAGCTTTTGCATGGTGGGTATAGAGCGATAATCAACCACTAAATCGCCATAACCGAACGAAGTTCCCCGTTCTGTTAGGAAAACCTGATCATTCCCGGCTGATTTTACTTTTTCGGCTGCAAATTTCATAGCTTCAGGTGCAAGGAACTGTCCTTTTTTAATGTTAACGGGCAACATGGTTTTGGCGGCTGCCAGCAACAAATCGGTCTGGCGGCAAAGAAACGCAGGAATCTGGAGCATATCAACATATTGAGCTGCCAGTGCTGCTTCTTCGGGTAGGTGAATATCAGTGATTACAGGCAATTGCAATTGTTGTTTTACTTTTTGAAGAATCATGAGTGCTTCCTTATCGCCAATACCGGCAAAAGAGTTGATACCACTACGGTTGGCTTTGCGGTACGAGGCTTTGAAGACAAAAGGAATTTCAAGTTCCAGACAGGTTTTTTTGAGCGATTCGGCCACCTGAAAAGTAATCTCTTCATTCTCAACAACACAAGGCCCTGCAATCAGAAAAAAGGAATGATTATTTAATAAATCCCGGTAAACTGACATATTTTTTTTTCAAAGATAAAATAAAAAATGAATATCTCACAAAAGATGTTTAAAGTAGATTTAAACATAATTTTGTTAATCAATGGAAGATTTTGAAAAATTCATTCACCTGCTTTCATTTTTCAAATAATTAAAATATTATTTAATTATTATATTACCATAATAATAAATTATTTTTTTTAATTCAAACAAAAATCTGACGTTTTTTTTCACTCTTTTTTTAGGTGACTTTACAAATGGTATGTAACAAAACAATTTGTGTCGTTGTTATTGTATAAATGGTTTTGGAATTTTAAAAATATTGTTTTATATTGTATAACAATAATTCAAATATTTTTTACTATGAAAAAACTAATTTTTACATCATTCATTTGTATGATGGCATTATTTGCTACTGCGCAAATTAAACTGCTCGATTTGAGCATAGTTCCAGCTGTAAGTACAGACAGTTCCTCTGTTACAAACCCTATCCTGAATGTCAGGTTTAAAATAAAAAATGCTGCAGAGGCTGAAAAGATTATAGTCTGGTTCGGAACACAGGCTAACGAAAATGATATACTCATAGCCGAATCAAGTATCAGCCAAAACGGAACCGAAGTCTTGATAACTTATAATGGCCTGTCGATACCAATAATAAATTACAGTGCAGAAATAAAAATTCCTCTTACAGTTTCTCAAAATAGTGAATACCATTATATCACACTATATGCAAAAAAAGCAGATGGAACCGAATCGAACCGCTTAAGTTTCGGCAAATAAATACTATTAAAACCTAAATAATATTATAGATATGAAAACACTCATTTTATTTTTAATAATGGTATTAAGTATCGGGACTTCATATTCACAAAGATACTTAACCGTAACCAAAACAACTGACCCCGATCCTTTTGAACATCCGTTTAATGCGGTAGATAGTCTCTGCGACCCTGATATGTATGGCACCTTACAATGGGCCATAAGGAAGGTAAATGCTACTTTTGACAGCTCTTTAATTGTTAATTTTAATATTCCCGGTTCCGGTGTAAAGGAGATTGCTCTTAATTTTGATCTTCCCATGATAGTAAACAATGCCGTGCCGGTATTCATTGACGGGACAAGCCAACAAGGATATTCGTATGGTAGCCCAATGATTAAAATCAGCGGGCAATTTGCATTAGGAACTTGTTTTCAAACTTATAATACCAATCTTTCCATAAAAGGATTTTCAATTGAAAATTTTCTTTATCATGGGATAGTATTATTTGCTCCCTTAGGAACACCGGAGATAAGCGAGAATGTAATTGATTATATTGGAAACAACGATAACACAGCGGCTATTGGTATCAGAACCATTTTTATTGGAGCGCAGGGAGGATGCCATATTTATGGTAATTTGATAGGGACAAAGTACAGCCCCACAAGTATTGGAAATTATGGAATGATGGTAGAATATAGTGATAACGTTAATATAGGAGGTGTTTTAGCAAATCAACCAAATACAATCACGAATTGCGGGACAAGGGGAATATTTTTGTCAAGTTCCAACCATATCCGTATGTCAGCTAATCGAATATACAATAATCCAGTAGCAATATGGGGACCTGGCAGTAATAATGATAAACAACCTCCTGAAATAATTTCTTTTAACGATAATATTATAAGGGGAGAATCCTCTCCTGGAGAGATTATTGAAATTTTCTTTTCTTCAGGTGATGAAAATGCAACTAAATATTTAAGGTCAGTTATATGTGATTCCATAGGTGAATTTTGTTTTTACTCAACATTTCTTAGTTCATATAAACTTACTTTTACTGCTACAGACACTCTAAATTCAACGTCTGATTTAAGCTCAGCTATTCAGATAAACACAGATACTAATGATTCACTATTCTACAGCAGAATACTAATGGTCAAAACAAATATTATTAATAAAATTCTATGTTTTGATAAAAATGATAATGAAGCACCCTTTGTTGATAGTACCTTTAATAGTATTATTGAAAGATATAATATAACAAAAATTGAAAAAACATTTCCCATTCTATCCAATTTTGAAGAAAATTTCAGTAATGAATATGTGATTTATTATACAAGAATATCTTCTAAAGATAGCCTTATTAATGAGTTATCAGCTTTGAGTTATATTGATACTTTAAATAGTTTACCTGTCCATAAATTTTCATATACCCCCTCTGAATTCACAAATAATCCCTCATATATTTGGTGGCACTTATCTAAAATACAAGCAGATATAGGGTGGGATTATTATCACCTTTCATCCCCATTGAAAATAGCAATATTAGACGATGCAATTTCTTATAACCACCCAGATTTATTACAAAATACAAATATTAATTCTCAAGATCCAATAAATAATGGAGTAGATGACGATTTTAATGGCTATCCAGATGATTATATGGGTTGGGATGCTGCTGATAATGATAATAATCCTTCTCCTGATTTTAATAATGTCACACACGGAACATTCGTAACTGGAATATGTGCTGCACAGGCTGATGGAGGTGGTGCTGCAGTGGGAGTTGCATTTAATTGTAAAATATTACCTGTTAAAATAGCAAGTATTGCGATGCCAGAAAACCCGAGTCCTTTAGGAGAAATCAGAGGAATAGAATATGCCATTGTAAATGGAGCAAAAGTTATCAATATGTCATGGGGGGGAGCAGGTTTTCCACAATTAAGCGATATTATTTATTATGCAGATAGCAAAGATATTGTTTTGGTCGCTGCCGCTGGAAATGAAAATCAAAACATTAAAATTTACCCTGCCTCGTACAATTGTGTATTAAGTGTAGCTGCTACAGATAATAATGATATCAAATGGTCTTCTCCTAATGGAGGATCAAATTATAATGACGAAGTTGATGTTTCTGCACCTGGCGATAATATATATAGTACATTATATAATGGCTCTTATACTTATGGTCTTCATTCAGGGACATCATTAGCCGCACCAATTGTCTCCGGTTTAGCAGGTCTTATTCGTTCCTATAAACCTTATATGACAGCACAGCAGGTAAAAGGTTGTATTGTCAATAATACAGATGATATATATGACTTAACACAATTTCCACAAAACAGCCCATATATAGCAGGTAATTTACTTGGTAGCGGAAGAGTAAATGCAAATAGATCGATGGGCTGCGCTGCTTTATCAAATGCCCTGTTAAATTATACATTCACTTCCAATTACCAAACGGTCTGTGCTGGGAATTTGGTGTCATTTTATGCAAATCAGGCTTCTACAAGCCCTGTAGGAAGTTCCTTTATATGGAATTTTGGCGATGGGACTTTGCCATTAACAACTTATGTGCCTTATACAACACATACTTATAGTTCTAATGGCACATATACTATTACATTAACCATAAATAGTGCTTCAACGACTCCTCTTGTTTTAACAAAGAACGACTATATTAACGTTATTTCAGGTACCTCATTTATTCATTTTTCTCAAAAAATGGAAAATGTTTGGTGTTTTCCATATCATAATGGGCTTGATTTTAACAACAATTCTATTGCTTATTTTCAAAGCGGTATTCAAGAAGTTAGCTATGAAGGTGGATCAGCCTCAATATGTAATGAAAACGGAAATTTATTATTTTATACCAATGGAGTGATAGTTTATAATCGTTATCATAATCAAATGCTAAACGGAAACGGTTTATTAGGAGGGGCTTCCTCTTCTCAGGTTTTAATAGTACCTAAACCGGGCAACTGTGGTAATTATGATAAATATTACATTTTCTATGTCAAAGAATTTGGTGGACCCTTGTACTACTCAGAAGTTGATATGAGTGGCGACAATGGATTAGGAAGTGTAGTAAATAAAAATGTCTTACTAACTAATGCAACCGAACATATTACAGCGACCCGTCATTGTACAGAAGATGCGATATGGCTTGTCGTTCATGATTTAAGCAATCATTATTTAACATATAAGATAAACAGTTCAGGTATATCAACCATTGTTGACCAATTTTCAGCTACAACATTGACAGACAAAAAAGGAAGTATGAAATTTTCACCTAATAGACTTTTTACTGTTTTAGCAAATGATTTAATATTAGAAAAATGCAACTTTGATCCCGCTACTGGTCTTTTTATTTCAAGTGCTCTTATAAATACCCCTTATTATAATGTTGAAGTTTCTCCAAATTCCAATTACATATTTTGTATTAACCCTAGCTTAATGAAAATTGATGTATATAGCGCCAATAATTTAATTCTTTTGGGGCAGATTAATACAAGTATTCTATATTCATCTATACAGTTGGCTTCTGATAATAAAATATACTTATTTAGTTCTTTTAGCAGAAAAGTTGGTATAATTGAAAATCCGGATGTTGGTTTATCTTCACCATTTACAGAAACTAATAACTATTTTCAGTATTTACCTAGTTTTGACGGGCATAATACTTATATAGCAAGAATTAAGAACTTTGATGCTGATGTAATAAATCTAACAGCTTCTAATAATGTAATCTTGTGTCCCGGTGGAAGCCTGACATTATCTGCAAATACTGGATTTGACAACTATTCGTGGGTTGGGCCAACAGGAAACATTGGCTCCAATATAAATCAGATAACTATTAATACACCTGGGTTATATATATTAACAGTATCAGAAAACGGATGTTTAAAAACATCTCAAATTGAAATTATCCAAGAAACTAACAACCTAAATATAGGAGACAATATTATTGCCTGTTCAGTACCTGTATTAATAGATGCGGGTTCTGGATATTTAAGCTACTCGTGGTCGAATGGAATGAATACATCTTCTATATCATCCAGTTTAGCTGGAAACTACTCTGTTACAGTGACCAGCTTTAATGGCTGTGTATATTCTGATAATGTGAATGTGTCCATTTTCTCATCTCCCTCTGTTTCTGTTACTTCAGCATCTTCTGTCTGCGGGCAGGATTGTGATGGCAGCGTTGATATTACGGTCAGCAACGGCACATCGCCCTTTACCTACAACTGGAGCAACAGTGCCACAACGCAGGACATTTCAAGCCTCTGCGCCGGAAACTATACCGTTACTGTTACCGATGCTAACGGTTGCTCCGGAATGCAAACCGCTACTATTAATTCTATGCCTGTACCAACATTTGTAAACGGACATTCCAATACCAACCAGATTTGCAGTGGCGAATATGTTATTATCGGGTGGGATGCCTTTGCACAGGGACAGACATTCTCATGGACAGTCAATTACCCGGGCAATATAACCGGAGGCCAAACATCGGGGACAGGACCTGTTTATCAGCAACTGTATCTTACAGGAACAACTCCACAGGTCGTTACTTTTGTTGTGACTACAACTTTGGGCAATTGTACAGCCCAGCAATCGTACAATGTAACCGTTTATCCCAACCCCGATAATTTAACCTCTACTGTTGTACAACCTGCATGCGGATGCGACGGTACCATCACTATTAACGATGCTGCTTCGGGCTACACATTTAACTGGAGCCACAATACATCGCTGAATTCAAACGTAGCAACAGGGCTGTGTGTAGGTAATTACAGCGTTACCATTACCGATGCCAACGGTTGTTCAGCCATCCAGCAATTTACTCTTACACCTTCCTCATCAATTACCTATATTAATAGCCTAGGAGCACCGATTACTTTTTCCGGAATCGGGAATGTATATACTACCAGTGGGAATGTATGGGGCGATATTATTATACAAGATGGAGCAGTTGTGACATTTGATCATTGTACGCTTAAATTTCAGCCCGGAGCTAAAATTATATTAGGAGACAAAAGCAAAATTTATATGTACAGTGCTTATTTCACAAATATTAGTGAGTGTAACCAGATGTGGAATGGAATGGAAGGAACACCATGCAATATTACCATGTCGTCATCTACTATTGAAAATGCCATGCGAGGTATAAATATAGCGAATGATAATCATCCTGATTTTATTTCCAATATTATAAACTCAACTTTTCTTAATAATTATATGGATATTTATGTTTATAACTCGAATTGTACTAAATTTTATATTTCCGGTTCAACTTTTAAAACAGATATTCCTGTTTTGCTTACGTCGAACCTGTACCCCTATGCACATATATATTTGTATAAAAATAATGATGGTTTTAAAGTTGTTAACAGCTTGTTTACTAATACCACTACCTATAACTCTTCTTTAAATATTAACAAAAGAGGTTATGGTATATATACCATAAAATCCCCTGTAAAGGTTACCGGAAATACTACTGCTGATAATTTTAAAAATTTATTTTACGGTATCTTTTCGCATTCAGCGTTAGGAGTTACAAACTGTGTTTTTCGCGATAATTTCAGGGGAATATTGGCTGAATCGGCCTTTTCGTACCCAACAATTCAAAATAATAAATTTTATGTAGGTACTATTGGAAATGGAAATACATCGGCAACTACCCCGTGCGGATTATTTATTAATAACTCCAATACTTATACGGTTACCGAAAACAGCTTTTCGGCTGCCATTAATACCGACAACTGCGTAGGGCTTATTATGAACCAAAATCCTATCTTAGGTAAAGAGATTTACCACAACTGGTTCACAGGACTAAAATATGCTTTTATAGCCAATACTAATAATGGCGTTACATTAAACTGCAACGATTTTGGCCGCGACCAAAGCCTTAACTACAGCTATAATGGTAAAGATATAGGTATATTCGGCACGAATGCGAAAATATACTATGACCAATATCATCTCGTTTATTATGCACAAAGTATTCCTAATACAAAAGTTAACACTCACAACCGCTTTTTCAATACTTCTACCTCTAAAAAATTTAATACAGAAAATGCTTTCCAGAATTATTATTATTATTATGGCGATAATACAGACCAGACTGATATAAATCCTATAGACCCGACTTATTCTTCTCTTGTTCATACATACAACCCAACTGTTGTACAATGGAGTAATGATAATTGTCTTGCGAGATATACTTATCATCCGACTATCATTATCCAGGCCGAAATAAACAAAATAGAAGCCAATAAAGACACGCTCCTGGCCAAACAAAACGAATACGCCGCCTTAGTCGATTCGGGACAGACCGGACTATTTCTGCAGCAGGTAAACAGTTTACAAAACGATACTTTTGTACAGCTTTACAACAGGCTTATAGCACTTTCGCCCTACCTGTCAGATACCATACTTATCCGGTTTATGATACATCCTGTTGACGATACGGTACGAAAAATGAACCTGGTTGAGGAGAATTCGCCCCTGCCTTTTAAAGTGCGTTCGTACATAGACCAGATGGCTATAAGCGACGACTCCAAAAAAGTATTGTGGGCTTACCAGCAGGGAGCTCCAAACGGACGCGTTGCCTTTGAAAACGAAATAGCGTCGCGCGATTTTG
>CAZDUU010000031.1:0-8981 GCA_964508675.1 uncultured Bacteroidales bacterium
AGGAAAAGATTGGCAAGCTGAATTATTTATCGTCGTACAATGCTCTTTATTCAAACGGGAAACTTCAGGGAATTCTGCAATTGCCTTATTTTACTGAGAAAGAAAAAAACCAGAAAGAAATAGCCGAAGTTCTGTTCAGCCTCACAAATATTTATCTGTTATTCATTGTTTTATCATTCTCTATTATTTTGCTTATTGCAAATGGTATTTTAAAACCACTTTCGCTATTACAGAATTATTTCAGCAAAATCAAGCCAAATCAAAAAATAAAACCTATTTACTATAATCAGAAAGACGAAATTGCCCCATTAGTTGATGAGTACAACCGCATTCTGGAAGAGCTTTCAAAAAGCACACTAAAACTGCTCGAAAGCGAACGTGAATCAACATGGAGAGATATTGCCCGACAGATTGCTCATGAAATCAAAAATCCACTCACACCCATGAAGCTCAATATTCAATATCTTGTCAAGCTCAAAAAAGAAAAAGGCCAGGTTCCGGAAGAAATGTTCAACAAAACCATGGAATCGCTCCTGGAACAAATTGAAAGCCTGTCTGCCATTGCTTCTGCATTTTCAACATTTGCAAATCTGCCCAGACCCAATATAGAAATGGTAGATTTATATGAAATCATTTCATATTCAGCTCATTTGTTTAGCGGACAGGATTATAAAATAGAAGTTATCAGCAAACAGACCGATTGTTTAATTGAAGGCGATAAAGAATATTTCAAACGAATTTTTACAAATCTGCTGACCAATGCTATTCAAGCTATTCCTTCTGATTGCGAAAAAAAAATAACCATTTTTGCAGAAAAAAATCAATCCATTATTGTCATAAAAGTCAGTGATAACGGAATTGGAATAAGTGCTGGAATTGCTGATAAAATTTTCAAACCCAGTTTTACTACCAAATCCTCAGGAATGGGAATGGGATTAAGCATGGTAAAAAATATGGTAGAAGCCATGAACGGAACTATTTTCTTTGAATCGGAAGAAGGTAAAGGAACCACTTTCTTTATGGAATTTCCCTGCTATGAACAGTAAAATTCTTATCTTAGAATCAGCCGGTTCATCAAATACAGAATCCATGTCTTTTGCTAAAAACGGGAACGTAGCGGAAGGTAGTATTGTATGGGTTAAAAATCAAACCAAAGGGAAAGGTCAATCCAATAAAAAATGGTTTAGCAAGCCAAATGAAAATCTTACTTTTTCCATCCTGTTTTATCCTGAATTTTTACCTCTGGAGCACCAGTTTGCCCTTTCCAAGATGGCTGCAGTCAGCGTAAGTCATGTTTTAAAAAAATATTGTAAAAATATCTCCATTAAATGGCCTAACGATATTTATGTAGGAAACAATAAAATCTGTGGAATTTTAATTGAAAACTCATTGTACAAAGATAAAATCAATATCTGCGTTATCGGGATAGGAGTAAACATTAATCAAACCGAATTTCCGGAGAGTATACCAAACCCTACTTCGTTAAAACTTGAAAAAGGAAAAGATTTTAAAACGGAGGAAATTTTATCAGCTTTACAAAAGGAATTGAAAAAAAACTATAATGCTTTAAAAAAATTAAAGTTTGATCATTTTGAGGCTCCTTACGATAGAATTTTATACAAAAAGAACCAATTCATTGAAATCAGAATAAAAAATCAAATAGTTTCGGCACTTATAGAATATGTTGATTCTAACGGTTTTTTACATGTTCAAATCAACGGTAAGAAACAACTTTTTACAGTCGGAGATATAGAGTGGATTATTAAATAGTTTTACTCTTTTATGCTTGCACATAAAAATTCACGATTAAGGCGTGCAATATGAGCTATGGAAACATTTTTGGGGCATTCGGCTTCGCAGGCACCGGTATTGGTACAGCTTCCAAAACCCAATTCATCCATTTTGACAATCATCGCTTTCACTCTTGTAGCTGCTTCAGGCTTACCTTGAGGCAATATCGCAAATTGAGATACCTTTGCTGCAACAAATAACATAGCCGAAGAATTTTTACAAGCAGCAACACAAGCTCCACAACCAATACAAGCTGCTGCATCCATAGCTTCTTCTGCTTTTTCATTCTGAATCAGAATACTATTTGCATCCGGTGCTGATCCTGTATTTGCTGAGATAAATCCACCTGCCTGCAAAATTTTATCAAAGGCATTCCGGTCTACAATCAAATCTCTCACAACAGGGAAAGCTGCCGCACGCCAAGGCTCAACAGTAATCGTAGCACCATCTTTAAATTTACGCATGTGCAGCTGGCAGGTCGTAATATCGTCATCAGGTCCATGTGGGCGGCCATTGATGTATAAACTGCACATTCCACAAATCCCTTCGCGGCAATCGTGGTCAAATGCAACAGGTTCCTTGCCTTCATGAATTAATTTTTCGTTTAATATGTCAAGCATTTCGAGAAATGAAGCATCTGTACTGATACCTTCGAGTGTATAAGTTTCAAAATGTCCTTTATCTTTCGGGTTGGCCTGACGCCATATTTTAAGTTTAAGATTCATACGTCGTTTTATTTATAGTTACGTTGAACTAATTTTACTTCTTTAAATATTAATTCGTCTTTGTGCATTTCGGGTTCATTGTCCACACCTTTAAATTCCCAGGCAGCAGCATAAGCAAACAAGTCATCGTTACGTTTTGCTTCGCCATCATCGGTCTGACTTTCTTCACGGAAATGACCGCCGCAGGATTCTTCGCGGTGCAAGGCATCTTTTGCCATCAACTCTCCTAATTCAATAAAATCAGCAACCCGCCAAGCTTTTTCTAACTCAGGATTATATTCCTCAGTTGTTCCGGGTATATAAACATTTTGCCAGAATTCCTTACGAATTTCCTTAATTTGCTCAATACCTGTTTTAAGTCCTTCTGCTGTACGCCCCATACCTACATACTCCCACATTACCTTGCCAAGTTTTTTATGAAAATGATCAACAGATTCTTTACCTTTTACTGTCATTAGTTGGTTTATTCTGTTCTTAACTTCTTCTTCGGCTTTAATAAAATCAGCTGTTGTTGTTTCAATTCTGGGCACTTTTACCATATCAGCAAGATAGTTTCCAAGCGTATAAGGCAATACAAAGTAGCCATCTGCTAAACCCTGCATCAAAGCAGAAGCTCCGAGACGGTTGGCTCCATGATCGCTAAAATTTGCTTCTCCTGCAACAAATAGTCCTTGTAAATTACTCATCAAATGGTAATCAACCCAAAGGCCTCCCATGGTATAGTGAACAGCCGGATAAATCATCATCGGAGTTTCATAAGGGTTTTCAGCCGTAATTTTTTCGTACATCTGGAATAGGTTCCCGTAGCGTTTTTCAATCACATCTTTTCCTAAACGTTTTATGGCATCTGCAAAATCAAGAAATACAGCCAGACCAGTGTTATTTACACCAAAGCCTGCGTCGCAACGTTCTTTGGCGGCGCGGGATGCGACATCACGAGGAACAAGATTTCCAAAAGCAGGGTAACGGCGTTCGAGATAATAATCGCGATCTTCCTCAGGAATATCATTAGCTTTTATTTCACCTTTTTGTAGTTTTTTCGCATCTTCAAGTTTCTTCGGCACCCAAATTCTACCGTCATTGCGAAGACTCTCGCTCATTAACGTCAGTTTCGATTGGTAATCACCATGAACAGGAATACATGTCGGGTGAATCTGTGTAAAGCATGGATTTGCGAAAAATGCACCTTTTTTATAGGCCTGCCAAATCACGGTAGTATTTGAACCCATTGCATTGGTTGACAAATAATACACATTGCCATATCCGCCACTTGCCAGAACCACAGCATGAGCTGCATACCGCTCAATTTCGCCGGTTACTAGATTTCGTACAATTATTCCGCGGGCTTTTCCATCAGCCATTACAATGTTTAAAACATCACGACGTTGGTACAGCTTTACGTTTCCAAGTTTTATCTGGCGATTCAACGAACCATAAGCTCCTAAAAGCAATTGCTGGCCTGTTTGTCCTCGGGCATAGAACGTGCGCGAAACCTGAGCACCTCCAAATGAACGATTATCCAGATAACCCGAATAATCTCTTGCAAAAGGAACTCCCTGAGCCACACACTGGTCAATAATATTATTGCTGACTTCGGCCAAGCGATATACATTCGCCTCGCGGGCGCGATAGTCACCACCTTTGAGCGTATCCATAAACAGACGGTAAATACTGTCACCATCGTTCTGATAATTTTTAGCTGCATTGATGCCACCTTGCGCAGCAATACTATGTGCTCTGCGCGGGCTGTCCTGATAGCAGAATATTTTTACATTATAGCCTAACTCACCCAAAGCAGCAGCTGCAGAAGCTCCGGCCAAACCGGTTCCTACAATTATTACATCAAGCTTTCTTTTATTAGCCGGATTCACCAACTTACAGGTTGATTTAAACTGCGTCCATTTCTTGTCAATGGAACCTTCCGGTATTCTTGGATCTAATATTGCCATAATCAATTAATTATTCAATGATTGAATGAAGAAATATATAGTAACGGTACTAAAACCGACTGCAATAATCAAAGCATAAATACTGCTCAGCCATTTCAAGCGTTTAATCCATTTCTGGTTATTCAGTCCCATAGTTTGAAAACCAGATTGCAATGAATGGTTTAGATGCAAAGCCAGAATAATAAACCAGGCAATGTATAAAACGCTAAACAGCCAGTTATTTATACTAAAAATGCTCCTGACTAAATCATATTCGTTCATCTGACCGCTCTCTATCAAATCTGTAAACTTAATTTTGTAGAAGTAATTATATAAATGTAAAACCAAAAAAACCAAAACTAATGCGCCGGTTACCCACATATTTTGTGATGACCATGAAACTTCCGATTTATTTGAAACGGCATATGCAACAGGACGTGTTTTACGGTTTTGATAGGTTAACCATGTACCATAAAATATGTGAACAACAAAACCTCCTGCCAACACAAATTGCATTATAAAAATGATAGCGTTGTGCTCCATAAATTGCGAGGCAGCAATAAAAGACTGCCCGGAAGAATCAAAAACCGCTAATAAATTTATGGTCAGATGAAGTAAAAGAAATATTATCAGGAATAAACCGCTGATACTCATTATCATTTTTTTTCCAACAGAGGTATTAAAAAAGTTAGCCATATCAATTATATTTTATAACTTCACAAATGTAATTTTTTTTTTGATATGATTTTTGTCAATGATTTTAATAATAAATTTCTTTTCTGTAGAAATCGAAAGAAATTATTCAATCTAATTGAAAATAATAGTGTTATTATTATTTTTTCTGCAAAGACCAAATTCAGGAATAATCACCATGAATACCCTTTCAGGCAAAATTCTAATCTTATTTATCTTACAGGAATTTTAGAGCCTATTCATTCGCTTGTTATTACTAAAGATGGGTTTGGGAAATATAGCGAAACTATTTTTATAAATAAACTTGACGAAAAAACGATTATTTATCAAGGTCAAGGTATTGCTCCTGAGGAAATAAAAAATATTTCAGGAATTGAAAAAGTAGAATATTTTGACGAAAAAACATTTACTCATATATCTGATTTTCAATGTATTTATATTGAAAAAGAAGTGGAAATCATTCCTGAAGCAGCCAAACATATCATCAAACAACATGAAGTCTCGGATATTAAACCTATCATTAGCAAATTAAGATTAATAAAAGAACCTGAAGAAATTGAGCTTATTAAAAATGCCATAAACATTACCGGAGAAGCTTTTCACGGGCTTTTAGAGGACTTCAAAAAGTTTAAAACCGAGGCGGACATTGAAGCTTTTATTACTTCTCAGTTTATTATAAAGGGCCATTTACCTCATTCATACCTGCCCATAGTAGCAAATGGAAAAAATGCTATTACATTACATTATATAAAAAACAATCAACCACTTCAGAAAGGGATGCTTACATTACTTGATTTTGGTTGCGAACTGAACGGATATGCTTCTGACCTAAGCCGTACTATTCCGAACAATGGAAAGTTCTCTGCCAGACAATTGAAAATTTACAATAAAGTATTGGACATTCTGAACAAAGTAAGTTCTCAAATGAAACCCGGAACAACTATAAAAGAATTAAATTCACTAACCAACACATTAATGGAGGAAACCTTAGTGGACCTTAAGCTTTTATCGATTAATGACTTAAAAAACAAAAAAGAAATCTCGCCCTGTAAAAAATACTTCCCTCATGGTGTTTCTCATTTTATTGGCTTAGACGTTCACGATAGTGGGAACACAGAAACTATTCTTCAGTCGGGAATGGTTCTTTCGTGTGAACCTGGTATCTATATTCCCGAAGAAAAGATCGGAATACGGCTGGAAAATGACATACTTGTAGAAGATACACCGATAAATTTAATGCAAAACATATCTATTTCTGCAGAAGAAATTGAAGAAATGTCGAAATGATCTGATTTGTTATTTTATTTTAATACTTTTGCAAAATTCATGTTATGAAGTACCTTTTTTTTTTAATTTTTATTTTAAGTTTCAATTTAAAATCCAAAGCCCAGGATATAATAATAAAAAACTCTAATGACACCATTAAATGTTTAATTGTCAAGGATGATAATTTATTTCTATACTATGTTTTAGTAAACGATACTATTATTCAAAAAATCAAACATGATGAATATAGCTATTTTAAACGCAGGTCAGATATTTCGAACAAAGAAATAAAAAAGGATACTTCTCAAAGTTACCCTGTAGAAAAAAGAGTCATCCCCTTTTTTCATGCGGGATATGGTTTGGGAATTAATTATGGTGGAATTGGCGGACGTATAGATATTTCCCCAGCTAGACAATTTAGATTATATTTGGGATTAGGATTTAACTATTCTGATGCCCCAGGCATCAATATTGGTGCGCGATTGAATTTGTTAGATGAAAGAAAATATATAAATCCTTACTTTGGAGTCATGTATGGCTATAATACGGTAGTAATGATAAAAAATTATTTAAATAATATTGAGACCACTGAAGTTGAAGTTTTTTATGGATTTTCTTTCGAGTTTGGTATAGAACTGTATTCTAATTCTCACAGAAATTTCTTTAATATTGGATTGATTTTACCAGTCAGATCAGAAGATTACTATAATCTGAATGTAGAATATACACAAAAGCCTTGGTTTATGCTTCCAAGTATTGGTTACCATATTGGAGTTGGAAAATAATTAATTTCCTATCAACTCTTGTATCGGAACACCAGTTGCTCCCATTGGAACTTCAATTTGGAGCAAGGTAGATAAAGTTGGTACAATATCTATTATTTGAACTTTACGGTTAATGGACATTCGCGGTATTTTCCATCCATACCAGAACAAAGGAACATGAGTATCATAAGAGTATGAAGAATTGTGATTGTATAAATAACTTGATTCTTCAATCCATCCGGGCTCAAGTGCAATTAAAACATCCCCCGAACGTTTGGGATTAAAACTATTTTGCATTGCGTTAAGAATTCCATCCGTAAAATTCTGGTATTGTAACGAATAAGCAGTAACAGCATTGGCAACACCATTAAACTGAATCATAAAAGAAGCCACTTTTTCCTGAAATTCCTTTAAATTTAGTTTTGAATCCTCTATCAAATTTCTGTTTAAAAATATTTCCTGATCTGAATAACCCAATACCCATTCACCTTCGCCGTAAGTTGCATTTAAGTACGTTTTAAGTAACGATAAGGCATAATATTGCTTAAATACGCCCCCATTCATATTATTATCATTCAAATACTTAGGATTATCTGCAACACCATGATCTGCCGTTAAAAAAATCAATACATTCTCTTTTCCAATTTCAGTTTCAATAAAATCAATAAAGTGAGCTATTTCTTTATCTAAGCGCAAATATGTATCTTCTATTTCAACAGATCGGGGACCAAATGCATGACCGATATAATCTGTCGCTGAAAAACTTACCGTTATAAAATCAGGGATATTATCCTTCCCCAATTGCTCATTTATCACAGCTGCAATAGCAAAATCCTGAACTAAAGTATTTCCAAAAGGAGTATATTTTAAAACACTGAAATCTCTGTCATTTTTATCTTTTTTACTAATGTAAGCCAAATCATATGGAAACACGAACTGATTTTTATTAAATCCTGTTTCATAATTATTTGAATCGCGAAGACTCTCAGTATAATCTGTCAAAGGCAACAAAGGCGACCATAGTCTCGACAAATACAAATCTGCCAGTTTTTTATTATTGAATTCTTCCACCCATGATGGTAAAGATTTCATGTAATAAGAACTTGTTATAAAGTTTCCGGTTGCTTCATCATACCAATAAGCTGCATTTGGATTTCTTCCTCCAGGAAGGATGGCAGCTCTGTCCTTTAATGATATTGAAATCACTTTTGATTTTTGCAAATAATGTAATTTTAACTGATCACCGAAAGTTGGTGTCATCAGGTATAAAGGGCTGGCTTTCCCGTTGCTTGAATTGCTTCCGACAGTTGTTTGTTTCGGGTCTTCAACGCAATACACCTTCTGCTTCCTTAATGGTATATACCATTCATTTGAAACAATCCCATGATTTGATGGTGTTGTGCCCGTAAAAATTGTAGCATGCCCCGGGCCGGTTTGTGTAAAGATATAATTCAAATAAGCATACCTGCATATAGTTCCTTCATTCATTAAACGCTTAAAACCGTTTTGATCAAATTTATCATAAAAACGAGTCAGGTAATCATACCTCATCTGATCTACAACAATCCCAATAATAAGCTTAGGTTTTTCAGGTGGAATATTCTTAGATTCAATAGCGAATATAAATCCTGTGATATATAGAAATAAAATAATAAAGGAAATCCTTTTCATTGAATAAAATTTAGTTCGCTAAAATAATTATTATTCTACGTTTATACAAAACAAAAGAGCCGCATTTTGCGGCTCTTTTTATTATTTATTTATTTCTTTTCTCTCAGCAGGTAGAAAAAGCCTTTTTCATCATAGGTGTTTTC
>CAZDUU010000032.1:0-8935 GCA_964508675.1 uncultured Bacteroidales bacterium
ATATCGGAACCGTTTATGAATTGATGGACAGCCTCGATAAATCATTGGTTTATTACTATAAATCATTGATGATAGAGCAGAAATTAAATAATCAGGAAGGCGTTTTATATGCATTATATGGTATTTCTGGTGTTGAGGGAAGACTTGGGCATATTGACAACGCAAAAAAAATGATTTCAAATGCTTTAAACATTGCTTTAATGTTGAAAAATCCAAAAGAAATATCAATCTGTTATATCGAGCTCGGCAAAATGTATTTATCACAGAACTTATTCGAATTAGCCATCAGTAAATTTGATTCCGGTTATCAATATACCATCAATTCATTTAATAAAAGAGAGCAGGCTGAATTGTTTCGTGAATTATCCAGAGCATATAATTCATTAAATAACTATTCACAGGCATACCATTATTTAAACTCCTTTGTTTCACTTAACGATAGTTTGAACAACTCAGATATAAACAGCAGAGTGGTCGATTTGGAAAGAAAATTTCAAATAAGACAAAAAGACAAAGAAATTGAACACTTACTGGTTGTAAATGAACTTAAAACGGAGAATTATCAGGCAGAAAAACGAAACCGGATATTTCTTCTGGTTACCGTATTAATGGTTATTTTTCTTTCCATTTTTAATATCAGACGTATTGCCCCTGATCTGAAATCGATTGTTGAAATAAGTCTGGGCGTTTTCTTTATATTGATTTTAATCTCAGCCATTGTTTTTTTGTTTTATAACGAAAAGAATTTCAGTGTTTTTCTGGATATCTTTAAAGATATTTTTATTTACTCGGCACCAGTAATATTTCTTGGTTTTTTCCTGCTTGAGAAACATCTTTTGAAGCAATACCTCGAAAAGGCCAGAAACTACACACATGAGATTGAAGAAATCATCAAAAGTGAACAGACAGATGAAAATATTTCGTTAACCTTTGAAGGGAAAAATGCTGAATTTGAATACAAATGCTCCGATATTCTTTGCTTTGAAGCCAATGATAATTACATCGCAATATATTATTTAAAAAGGGGAATTGTAAAGAAAGAGTTATACCGCTCAACCATGAAGCAACTGGAAAGCCAGCTTGTAAATTATAAATCGTTTATTCGTTGTCATAAATCATATATAATAAATTCACTTAATATTCATCACATTTCCGGAAATTCACAAGGCTACAAGATCCATTTAAACTTGTTTGAGACGGAAATCCCGGTATCACGAAAATTTCCAAAATCTATGATAGATCAGCTCAAAAAGAGAGATTAGTCTATTTTACCCATTCAATTTTTTTAGAATATATTTTACCGTTTGAATACAGGTTCAATATATAAAACGAGTTTTCACTCAGGTTTTTATGAATTCTATTAATGTTTATACCTTCTGACATTAATATATTTTGCTGATAGACAATCTGTCCAAACAAATTGGTTATATTGATAATGGATGCTGCCTCATTTGCCGAATAAAAATGAACGTCAATTTCACTATTGGCAACATTATAAGAAATCTGAAAGAAGTCGTCCTTTAACATAGCTGATGCATCCACATAAATAATATTGAAATCGGTTCTTTTTCCGTCAAAATCAACTTGCGACAAACGATAATAATAGCCTTTTTCAAAAATATCAGCATCTACAAATGAATAAGTTTCAAGCGCATTGGAATATCCCATTCCGTTTACTTTTCCTATCTGCTGAAAAGATAATCCATCTGTTGATTTTTCAACCACAAAATAATCGTTGTTTGATTCTGAAAGGGTTTGCCAAAACAATTCTACATTTCCGTTTTCGCATTTGCCGTCAAAAACAGCCAATTCTACCGGAAGATTGATGGAGCTGCAGTCTGTCCCTGCATAACTTGCCGGGCTGGGATTACATGTATATGTAGTAAAAAAAGTATTGGTAAAAACCGGATTGATACAATTTGTCGAAAGGTTCTGTACCGTTGGGTTGCCACAGTAATTAAGAGTTACCGAGCTCCCGGTACAATCATTTGACCCTTCCAGTGTAATTACATTTCCCGAAGATGAAAAAGTAGTTTGGTTACATTGAACAGTGAAAATATTTGTAGTCGATTTTGGTCTGCAATAGAGATCAATGCCTCGGCTTGTAACCGTATTTCCCGAAAACAAACAGGAATCTATGGTCAGATATACAGATCCGTTATTTGGATAAACAGCTATTCCGCCGCCTTTGGTGCCGGAATTATTATTTATTTTACAAATAGAAAGCTTGAGAGTTCCGTTATAAACAACAATAGCTCCTCCGTAATTACCACCGGTTGAAACATTATTTTCCAGAATACAATTTCTGAAGCTTACATGGCCTCCGTCTAAATATAACGCAGTGCCTTCCTTCCCGATATTCCCGGTAATACGAGTGTTAGTAACATTCACTTTTGTAGTTGAATTATTCCCAAATACATATAAAGCAGAACCAAAGAAAGCCGATTTTGAATTAAATGCTCCAACATAGTTATTGATATTTAGCGTTATATTCGCTCCAAAAACATCTATGCCTCCGCTATAATTCGATCCCGTTGCATTGCAGGTGGAACCTCCACCGGAAATGGTAACTGTCGAGTTTGGCCCTACCGTTATAGAAGCATTCCCATTTCCGCCGTTATTGCTGGTTTGTATGTTTTCTATTAAAATATTTGTAGCATTATCAATTGTAATTGCTTGTGCTCCTGTGTTTACTCCGGATACAACAACTCCCGAAGAAGCTGGACTTCCGTAATACTTTTGAACAGTCATGTTTTTTACGGTAGTATTATTTGCTTTTATCCACATAAAATAATCGCTTCCACTGCCATAATAGCTATGATCAAAAATAGTTTTCCCGATTCCTGCACCAATAAAAGTAAGACCTGGAACCGTTATGTTAAAGATTCCCTCTGTTACATTTGAAACACCGGTTGTATTATAAGTGCCATAATCGATAAAAATACTATCTCCGTTTGTAAGTATGTTAGATCCTGAAGGGCCATAGGTCGTCCATAAATTTTTCAATGTGAGTTTTGGGGTTCCCGGGGTCAATCCGTTATTGGTATTATTTCCAACAGCTGTGCAAAAGATATCATTTGCCAAAGAGTTGTCGTTGATATAATAACGCGTAGCCGACAGCTTTATTGGAATAAGCTGGAAATGAAAAAATAATATGATTAAAACAATCAGATTTTTCATCTTAACGATTTGTAAACAAATATAAAACGACTTCTGAAAGGGCTCAAATTAATGTGGTTAACAGAAAAAAAATGGGATGAAAAGACTAAATTGTGACAAAAAGCATAAAAAAAGGAGGCCAGGCCTCCTTAAATAAAAACAAACAATTTTAATTATTTGATTATCAGTTTCTTTATTAGTCGGTCGTTCCCTGCTTTTATCATCACATAAGCCATTCCGGATGATTGTTTTGGAGCATTGAGTTTAATAAGATGTTCGCCATTATTAAGCACTCCAAGGTCTTTGGTTTGAACCAGCTTGCCAGTTTCGTTGTATAGCTCTGCAACTACTGATGTTCTAAAAGGAATTGAAATCTTTATGTTTACATAATCCACTATAGGGTTGGAATATACTTCAGCAAACAGCTTTTCATTATTCAAAGAGTTCATATCTGACGAATTACCAATAGAAATACCACCTTGTGATGTCGAATCTACAAGAAAGTTCAGGTTAGTAATGCTATCACCATCGCTGATGGTGATATTTTCATAAGTGGATAGTGTCGGGAAACCGGGAATATCTATAACTAAGAAATATTCGGAACCTGCACAAGGCCTGTAAACCTGTATTTACCCTGTGAATCGGTAATAGAAGCCTGCAAGGGTACATTATTTGGGTTTTGCTCAATAAAGACTTCCGCACCAAAAACAGGATCTCCCGCTACTTTAGTTGATTTGGAGCCGACAGATTGTATGGTCCCGCTGATGGTTCCGTTTCCTCCGGCAGAAGAAACCAATTTGTCCTGAAAATTGTCAATAAAAACCTCAAGCTCTTTTTCTGTTTGCGGAAATCTGTTTATGACTGTCACGCTCATTTTGTATTGCATTTTATGGTAAAACGGGAAAACGTGAAAAAAAGATTTAAGAGAAAGAAATAATTTGAAATATTTTTGATAATAAGAGAAACAAGATTCTTTATTTCTGTACAGACTTAAGTATATCGTTCATCATTTCGATCTGGATTTTTTGAAGTTCCAGTAAGTCTTCCTGCTGATTGATAATGAGATGGTCCAGTTTTTCGTGAAGCGTTCTGATTTCGAGTTCAGACTTCAGGTTTATCATATAATCTTTTTTTGCTCTTTCGCGGTCTTTCTCTTCCTGTCGGTTTTGACTCATCATAATGACAGGTGCCTGGAGAGCAGCAATGCATGATAAAATCAGGTTCAGTAAAATAAACGGATATGGATCAAAAGCCCTGTTGGCCAGCCAGAATATATTGACAGAAATCCAGACAAAAAGAAACGATCCAAATGAAATAATAAAGGTCCAGCTTCCGCCAAAAGACGCAACTTTATCGGCAACCTTTTGACCTATAGTAAGCCCCTGATTATCGTCATTCTCGACTTTATCTGTCAACGTTGTCTTTCTATTGATAGACTCTAAAACAGTCCTTTCCATCTCTGTAAGCTCACCCTTTTGTTCTATGAGAAAGTCAGAAATATATTTTTCGCGATAATAATTAAGTTCACTCAATGAGAGATATTTTTCTTCGGTAAAATCGGGTTTGTCTTTTTGAATACAAAGCATAAGCGATGTTCTGACATTTCTGGCTGATATTTTTTCGGGATAGGGAAATTCCTTACCGGATAAATCACTTACAAAGGTTTTCATATATATGAGTTTTATAAAGCAATATTAGTGAAAAAATCTGTAAAATCTTACATAGAGATTTTTATTGTAAATTCATTTTTTAACTGAAAGGCATTTTACATAAATCTTAACTTTTCTTTTATAATTAAATTTCTTTGCCGGTAAACCAATTTCGCATACATTTTTATTAATACCTTTGCAATCACAATTTGACGCTATGGCTGAAAATGAAAGCATCTGGAGCAGGAACTTTATACTTCTGATTCTGTCTAATTTTTTGATGTACATTACTTATTATGCGGTTCTTTCTGCCTTACCCGTTTATTTAGTCAGCGATTTACATGCTTCTAAGGTTCAGGTAGGAATTGTTGTTGGTATTTACACTATAGCATCTGTGCTGGTGCGTCCGTTTTCTGGTTTTGCGCTCGACAGGTTCGGCCGTCGGTCTGTGTTTCTGCTCGCATTGATTATATATTCGTTCCTGTTTTTAGGATATTTGGTAGCTGTTACCATATTAACTGTTATGTTGTTGCGGTTTGCACAGGGAATGACCTGGGGATTTACAACGGTTTCGGGTTCTACCATTGCTGTAGATATTATTCCTTTGTCTAAAAGAGGCGAGGGAGTGGGGTATTTTGCACTTTCCACAACATTGGGAATGTCGGTGGGGCCGATAATAGGTTTGTTTATAAGTAATCATTGGGGATACATACCTATGTTTGTTTCGGGATGTTTTATAAGTATTGCAAGCTTTATTTGTGCTTATGCCATTCATTTGCGTAAAAGGCTTATCGTTGGCAAACATATACAATTGAAACTGAACAGCATGTTCGATGGAAGCTCAGTTCGCCCTTCCATCAATGTTTTTATTACCATGATTTCTTATGGAGGCTTGCTTTCGTTTATTGCATTGTATGGTCGCGAAATAGGTATTCTGGACTCATCGCTTTATTTCCTTATATTTTCAATTGGGATTGCTGCTGCGAGACTTACAGCCGGAAAAGTTTTCGACCGTAACGGACCCGGGAAGCTATTGACCGTTTGCCTGATAATGCTTATGATTGGTTTTCCCATGCTGGCCATGGCTAAAAACGAAACTCTCTTCTTTGGTTCCGCAATTATTATAGGGTTTGGCAATGGCGTTATTTTTCCTACATTCCAGTCAATGGTTAACAATTTGGCCGACTCGGCTCATCGTGGAGCTGCCAATTCAACCTTATACACTGCTGTCGATCTGGGCATGGGGTTGGGTATGATTATTGCCGGGCTGATAGCCCAGCATATTTCGCTTTCAGCCATATTCTGGACACATGCCATGGTTAGTCTGGTTGGTTTAATCTTTTTCCGTTTGGTTGTGCTTGGTTACTACCAAAGTCGTGTGTGAGTATAATATTTACTTTTTTATTAGAGATATTGTTTCCATAACAAAAATATGTATATTTGTTACGAATTAAATTTGTAAAAAAGGTTCTGTTTTTAGAATAAAAAAATGACAAACTCTTTTATTAACTTAAAATATTAATTATGAAAAAAGCATTATCTGTATTGTTGTTCATTTCAGTTGTTTTAACATTGATATTTGTTTCTTGTAAAAAAGATTATACCTGTAAATGTATATTTAAAGATAGTTCAGGTGTCGTTGATTCTTCAATGTCAACTAGCATTACAATACACACTACCAAAAGAAAGGCAGAGAATGGATGTAGTATGACAATAACTACGTCTGATTATACTGAAACGTGCGAAATAGAATAAAATTTAATGTGCTTATTTAAAGGTGTTGGACTTGTCCAACACCTTTTTTATTAATATAACGGATTACTAAAAAGTCTAAATAATTTCAACAGGATGAAAAAAATATATTTTTTAATATTATCAGTATTAATAGGATTCCTGTTTATATTTTCAGCTTATGTGAAATTATATCCTGTTGAACTTTTTGAAATGACATTTATTGATATTGGAGTAGCCAATTGGATTGTAGCCCCGTTCATGGCTAGATTAATGATTGCGATGGAGTTTTTTATTGGTTTTTTATTAATCACAAATTTGTTTCTTGGAAAATTTACATTACGATTTACAATAGTTGTATTACTGATATTTACAATTTATCTTGCCGGACTTTTATTTATAGAGGGCGATTCGGGTAATTGTAAATGTTTTGGAAATTTTATTAGCCTCACTCCATCAGAATCGATTATCAAAAACCTTATTCTAATTGTACTATCAGTACTGATTTATAAATTTTATCAAGGTATTCAATGGAAGCATTCAAAAATATTACTTATTTTTATTACTGCCTTAGCACTTTCTGCTCCATTTATATTAAACCCGGTAGATATCGATTCTTCAAAAGAAATACTTAGTAGTGACGAGCGAATAAATCAAAAAATTGACCTTGGTGTACTTTACAATAACCCGAATGTTTCTGAGCCTAAAGAGGATTTGAGAAAGGGAAAGCATATTGTGGCATTTATGAGCCTCACTTGCCCTTATTGCAGGATAGGTGCGTACAAAATGTATATAATAAAGAAAAGAAATCCACAAATTCCAATGTTTTTGGTTTTAAATGGGAAAGATAAAAACCTTAAACCCTTTTTTGAAGATACAAAAGCAACCAATATTCCTTATACAATTCTCAGGGGGACAGATTTTATTAAACTTGCAGGACTAAGTCTTCCTGCTATATATTGGGTCGATAATGGTATTGTTATTAACAGCTCAACGTATATCGATTTGGATGAAGGCAAAATTGAAAGCTGGCTTAAAAACCAAAAATAATTTGCACAAAACTTAAAAAGAACATACTTTTGAGAATAATAAAAAACTCAATGTAGTTTCTCAAATACATTCCATAAAATTGTTCACATGAAAAAAATTGTTGTTGCTGTCGTTTTATTCCAAAGTTTTTTATCCTTTGGGCAGAATTGCGACTGTTCCAAAGAATTTAATTTTTTGGTTAAAAAAATTGAATCTGATTATGCGGGTTTTAATGATAAGGTTAACGCTAAAAACCGTAATGATTACAATGCTTTTACTAATGAATTCAGAAATAAAGCAAAGAACACCAAAACCTTTTTAAGATGCACGATGGTTCTTGATGACTGGTTAAAGTATTTTAACGACAAACACTTGTCTATCAGTTTTGAGCGGAATATCTATTTTACATATAAAAAAATTGATTCAAATGCTGTTTTATTAAGAATTCCTAATTTTGAATGGGATAGAAAAGAACTGATTGACAGCCTAATCAGGACAAATTTCAACGAAATCACATCAACTCCCATTTTGATTATAGATTTACGAGGCAATGGTGGCGGAACAGATTATAGTTATCAGGAAATTCTCCCGCTAATCTACACAAATCCTTATCTGTCAAAAGGTGTAGAATGGTGGGCTTCACAGGGAAATATCGACTATTTTAAAGAAGCCATAAAACAAGGAAATATAAAAAAGGGAAGAGAACAGGAAACCCAAACATTGGTGGATAGCTTGCAAAAACATCCCAATGCTTTTGTTTGTACAGAAAAGTCAGATTCTATTTTTAGAGATACCGTTTATACTTATCCAAAATTAGTCGGTGTGATTGTTGATGATTTTTGTGCAAGCAGTTGTGAGCAATTTGTGTTGTCGGCAAAACAAAGCTCGAAAACGATTATCTTCGGGACAACAACACTGGGCGTTTTAGATTATTCCAATGTAGTACCGACAAATTTATTGACCCAAAATGTTGTTTTACGATACCCGATGACAAGATCAGCCAGACTCCCTGAAATGCCTGTTGATAATATCGGTATAAAACCCGATGTTGAGATAAATCTACCCGTAAATCTTAATCTTAAATCAGATGTAGATGAGTGGGTTATATTTGTAAACAATTACCTGAAAAAAAAGCTGAAATAATTTGCACCAAACAGAAAAAGGCTTTAAATTTGAACGAGAAAAAATCGCAAAGGTATTTGATTCTAAAAATGAGTTTATACAGGTGTTACAAGTAATTAATGAAAAAGATACATTTCCATTCGATAGATGCCTTACGTTTTTTTGCCTTTTTAAAAGTTTACCTGTTACATGTGCCTATTCAAGGTGAATTCTCTGTTTTTTCCTTTTTAAAAAGCGGTGGAGGA
>CAZDUU010000033.1:0-8911 GCA_964508675.1 uncultured Bacteroidales bacterium
ATATCTGCTATTCTCCCTTCTTTCTGTTTGCATGCAAGGCTGATAAAATTAATTATGGACTTATTATACATTTCCGAAACGATTCTGTAAATATCTACCGAAAGGCTTCCGTTCTTTTTAAGTAATCCCCATATGGTACTGGCCTCGATCAGGAGAACTTCACAGTCGTCAACAGCAAGGATTGAGAATAAATTTTTTTCATTATTAAAGAGATTTGCCCCTCCTATAATCTTAGGGGCTGAAGCTACAGACAAAATAATATTTTTGTTTTGCTCCTTTTCAAATACGAATTTGACAATTCCTTTTTGTAAAAAAGCAACATGCGTCGTTTTTAATCCCTGCTTAAATATCACTTCGTTTCTTTTATAAGTTAACTGCGTTGTTTTCTTTTGAACTTCTATAAGCTCATTTTCAGACAAATATTTAAACAAAAAATCCATAAACATGAAATTTTACATGAAATAATATTAAAAATTTAAGCTTGATAATTAAAAACTTAGATGCAAATATACTAATAGTCTATAGAATTTATGGATATTTTTGTGAAAAAATTCATTATATGAAAATAAATGGCATAACAGTAATCGGAGGAATCGGTAAAAACGGAAGCCCTGAAAAGGTAAAACAATTTGAATTAAAAATGGGTGACATAGTAAGTATTGTAGGCCCAACGGGTTGTGGTAAAACAACTTTGATTAACGATATTGAATTATTTGCAAATAGAAATACTCCTTCTCAAAGAAAAATTTTGATAAACGGGGAACCGATTCCTGAAGATTTCACATTTGATCCTTCAAAGCATCCTATTGCCATGATTTCTCAGCATACTAACTTTTTATCTGATTTACCTGTCGGCGAATTCCTTAAAATCCATTCAAAAATCCGAGGTGCCGAAAATATTAATGAAATGATTGACGAAACACTGGAATTTGCCAATCAGCTAACCGGTGAAGCCATCATAAAAAAAACAGCGATGACGGAATTGTCCGGTGGACAGACCAGATCACTGTTAATTGCCGATGCCGTTATTATTGGAAATTCGCCGATAATTTTGCTCGACGAAATTGAAAATGCCGGTATCCACAGAACCAAAGCGCTTAAACTTTTAAAGAGATACGAAAAAATATTTGTTTTTGTAACTCATGACCCAAGAATTGCTTTGCTCTCTGACTTCAGAGTCGTTATGAAAAGCGGAGCTATGCAAAAAATTATCACTACAAACGATGAAGAAAAAATGGCAGCCATTGGTCTGAAAAAAATTGACGATGTTATGCTTGAATTCAGAAAGCGTATCAGATCGGGAGAAGAAATCAGCGAACCTGTTTTTAACGAACAGATTAAAGATTTAGCAAAAAGTTACCAGATATATTTAAAAAGGATTAAAAACAATTAATGTTATGAAATTAATCATTTTCGCCGGACCACCTACCTGTGGTAAAACGACGGTTATTAAACAGGTTATTCGCAGAATAATCAAAAAAAACTACAAACCGGCTTACCTGAAAATAGACGTTTTGTATGCAGACGAAGACGAACAGCTAAAAGAAGAATTTAATATTCCGACCAAGAAAATTTACTCCGGTGAATTATGCCCCGACCATTGCAATGTCGTTGTGCTTGACGAGGTTGTTGAATGGGCTGAAAACGAAAAAGCAGATTTTCTTTTTGTCGAAACTGCAGGTCTTTGTTTAAGATGTTCGCCGTATGTCGAAAACTCTTTGGGAATTGTAGTTCTCGAAGCTACAAGTGGCATGAACCTGCCCAGAAAAATTGGTCCTATGCTGACCTTGGCAGATATAAGCGTTATTACCAAAATAGATTTAATATCGCAGGCTGAACGCGAAGTTTTTAGATATAGGGTTCTTGAATCAGCCAAATCTATTGCCGTTATAGAAAGTAATGCATTATATGGTATAGGAATAGACCCTATAGTAAGAGACATTTTAAAATCAAAAGACATTGAACATCCAATGTTCTTAAAAGGGAATCCACCTGTTGGCACTTGTACCATTTGCGTGGGTAAAAAAGAAATCGGTGCAAAAAATCACTTTGGTGTTCTAAGAACCATGGAAAACGATTTATTCTATGTTGGAGAATAACTACGATAAAACATTCCTGCTTAAATACTTTACAAAACACCCTCATGAAGTAAATATGACCTATTTACAACACATGAAATTTGCTTTCTTTTTATTTTATACCTTATTTTTTGCAAGCTTATTTTCGTTTATACATTCCATCTTTCCTTTTTTATTTACTACTTATACTAGTTCAAGAATCATCAGGTTGTACAATATCTTTATTCAAAGAAACATTCACAAAAATGAATAGAATTTATCTAGATTATGCTTCAACAACTCCTATGGATGAAAGAGTGCTTGAGGAAATGCTGCCTTTTTTGAAGAACAATTTCGGCAATCCGTCAAGCATTCATTCATTAGGGACTTCTAATAAAAATGCATTAAACACTTACCGTGAAAAGCTTGCAGGATTTATTAATGCAGATCCCGAAGAAATAATTTTCACTTCCGGTGGAACCGAAGCCAATAATTTTGCATTAAAAGGGATTGCTTTTGCCAACAGGGAAAAAGGAAATCATATAATCGTTTCAGCCATTGAGCATGACTGTATTCTTAATACCTGTCATTGGCTCGAAACACAAGGTTTTTTTATTTCATACGCAAAAGTAAATCAAGAAGGAATTATTGATGTTGAGCATTTGAAAAAACTTATCAATCCGAAAACGATTCTTGTCTCCATTATGCATGTAAACAACGAAACAGGCATGATTCAACCCATTGAAGAAATTGGGAAAATATGCAAGGCAAAGAATGTTTATTTTCATACTGATGCCTGTCAGTCGTTTGGAAAAATTCCTTTTGATGTAAAGCAATTTAATTTATCACTTGCCTCACTTAACTCGCACAAAATATACGGACCCAAAGGAATAGGCTGTCTTTATATAAAAAAAGGAGTTAATATCATTCCTCTCCTGCATGGCGGCGGACAAGAGTTCGGACTAAGGTCATCAACAGAAAATATTGCCAGTATAAGCGGTTTTGTAAAAGCAGCCGAGTTATGCCTCAACTCCTTGCAAAAGGAGTCGGAACGTTTAAAAGGATTTCAAAACACAATTATTAAGAAACTTCAAGAAAATTTCGAAGGTTTTTATATAAATGGAAATATAGAAAAAAAACTTCCTAATATATTAAATTTTGCCATTAGCGGGTTGGAGGGAGAAACTATACGGCTTTTGCTCCTTCTCGACGAAGAAGGGATTGCTGTTTCTACTGGTTCTGCGTGCTCTAATAATGACACAACTAAAAGTTCTTCGCATGTGCTTCAGGCAATGGGAAAGGATCCATTTGAATCAAGAGGAGCTATCAGGGTTTCAATAGGAAGGTTTAATTCCATAGAAGAAATAAATGCTTTTACTGAAATTCTGGTAAATAAGCTTAAAAATTTGCATTCAATATTTAACAACTAATAAAAAAATCATGGTTAATCAATCAAAAACATTAGATCTATTACCAAAATTAGATTGTGGCGCCTGTGGGTACAAAACCTGTCTGGAATTTGCCGATAAAGTAGAAAAAGGCGATGAAGAAATAAAAAAATGTATCCATATTGCCGATAAAATCGAAAAACAAAACAATTTGAAAGAGTGTTTCATCTGCAGTAAAGAATCAGATGGCCTTGGAGAAAAACTAGGCTGGAAAGACAATTTAAAACGAGATTTTGATTTTATTTTAGATTGCTTTCAAAATGAACCGGGACCCAGAGAAACCATATTACCTTATAACCCGGCTTTAGTTAAAGAGTTAGGAGTAAAAAAAGGAGATATAATGATCGGTCGACCTATGGGGATGTCATGTGGATGTCCCATTACACACTGTGGTATTGTTACATCTGTTGACGCAAGAAATGGTGTAATAAACTGGTGCGTAACCGGTCCGCTTCGTCCCAGAAGTGAAGGGTTTATTGATATAGGTTATTATGTAGCCCAGGGATATGAAGGTATTATTAAAGAATCAAAATGTGAAATAAAACTCGGAGCAAGATACTGGTTTTTACCTCGCCGTTGTATGCTTCAATGGAGGCATAGCGGTTTGGTAAATGCTGTGACTAAATTAAATGACGGCACATACAAAGTAAGGATTGAAGGACTTTTTATTGGATAGATACTTTATTGAAAAAGAGGCTGTAAAAAAACAGCCTCTTTTATTATCTTATAATACTAACCGCTCCTGTTTCTTCGTGTAAGCGGTCAAACTGATCTTTGAACACAACCCGCCAGTTATATGACCCGATGGGAACAATCTGACCATTTTTTGCGTGTCCGTCCCATTTTTCGCTTTGTTCGAAATAAGAACTGTATTTTGAGGTACTCCATATTACTTCACCCCAACGATCGTAAACTTCCAGATAAAAACCATTTTCTTTAATTCCATGTGCTACAATATAAAAATAATCATTTACGCGGTCACCATCCGGACTAAATGCTGACGGAGCATAAAAAGTGTATTGCTCAATAACTTTCAGAGGAGTTATTGCAGTATCTTTGCATCCTTTATTGGAAATGGCAATTAATTCCGTTTCGTATACGCCTTTCCCGGGATAACGATGTTCCGGATTAACGATGCTGGAGGAGTCACCGTCTCCGAACATCCACACATATGATATAGCGCCGGTTGACATATTGGTAAAATTAATCAGCGGTTCAATTTCAGTTACCACTTCAGGGCTCCAGATATAAGCAGCATTAGGTTTTGGCCAAACTGTAATAAAATCGGGATAAGGAACCGTGCTCTTACAACCATGAACAGAAGTTACAGTCAGAAGAACATCAAATGTACCAGAAGTTGTATATGTATGAACCGGATTTTTGGCGAGCGAAAGATTACTATGGTCTCCAAAATCCCAGACATAGGTCTGTCCGCTATCAGGGCTTTCTTCAATGAAGTGTACAGTAAGCGGTTCACAGCCTTGGAGCGTATCAGCTAAAACACTAGGTGTGGGTAATGTCCATACACTAATCTGAACACCAGAAGTATCGAATGTGCCGCAGGCATCCTCAACTCGCACCGTATAATACCCACTTTGAGCCGGGTAAATATAAATAGGAGGTGTAACCACATCTCCATCCTGATTATAAATAATATATGGAGGGCCTACACCACCCCAGATTACTGGATTAAGCATTACAGGATCTCCGGGACAAACGTGGTCAGTATTGGCAATCAGGTTCACGTTAATAGACGGAGCAACATTTACCGTTGTAGTGAGCACATCGCTGGTGCAACCATTTGCATCGGTTACATATGCTGAATAAACTGTTGTTGTGTCAGGATAGTCAGTCATGGAAGGATTTGAAGATTGGTTGTTCCAGAAGAATTGGTATGGAGAAACTCCTCCTGTTGCTGTAATACTTAAATATGCCGGCTGTCCGAGACAAATATACTGGCTCGGTGTAATTGACACGACAAGCTTGTTCGGTTCTACTACTGTTGTTCCATCTGTTTTTGTACAGCCCGTTGCGTCAGTAACAGTGATGGTATAGATTCCAGCTGTGGCAGAGAGCAAATCCTGTGTGTTTGCATTATTGTTCCAGTGATAAGAATAAGGAAGTCTTCCGCCTGAAACGGTTAAATCAACAATTCCATCACTCATACCATGACATAAAATATCTGTTTTTACAATAGAAGTTGCCATGGGTTCTGGGTTTAGCAGGTTAATGGAAGTAGGAGAGGAAGTGCATCCGTTCAGTGAAACAGTTAAAGAAACTGCATGGACTCCGGTATTTGTCCAGCTTACAACATGTGGGCCTGCTCCTGTTCCCGGAATAGCATTTCCGCCGTCCCACGACCACGTGTAAGTGGCACTTGCAGCAGCTAATCCGGTATAGGTTATCATCGAGGTACCTCCTGAACAATTAATTGTATCTGCAGTAAAGGTACTGGTAGGAGTCTGGGTCAACAGTAAAACAACGGTATCTGCATCGGTACATCCATGATTATCAACCGACCAGACAAGATTGTATTGACCAGTTGTTCCAACAGTTACAGTTGCCAAAGGATTATTCGCACCGTTAAAGTAAACTGTTCCTGGTCCGCTTCCTGTCCATGTGCCGACACCAGCTGTTAAAGAACCCTGCAGGTTATAAGATAATGAACAAATAGCATCATCTGTTCCTGCGCCTGCAACAGGTTGAACATAAAAACTAACCTGATTTTGTGATGTGTTTGTACATCCGTTATTATCAACAGTCCATATAAAAGTATAAATTCCATCATTCGTAACACTAACTGAAGTATTCGGATTACTTGCATCTGTAAAAGTAACACCAACGGATGGCATTGCCGTCCATATTCCGACACCTACATTTGTAGTTCCTGATAACTGGAACGTATGTGAACATACGTTTCCACCAGATCCTGCGTTGACAGATGGTGTCTGAATAAATGTTACAGAAACAGTATCCCTGTCTGTGCAATATGCTGAATTTGATTCAGTCCAAACAAATTGGTATGTCCCTGCATTAGATACAGTTACTGTTGAACTTGGGCTTGTTGCCTGACTAAAGACAGCTCCAGCCTGAACAGAAGACCATGTTCCAGACATCGAATTTATTGCGGCTAAAGTTGCTGTTAATCCACAAACAGTTTGATCTGTTCCTGCATTGGGATTTGGCATTGTGCAACAATTAGAAGAACCTTGGTCATAAACAATCACTTGTTGTTGTGACTGCCCGCTATTGCACCCTCCCTCTATAACTGTAAGTGTAATAGTGTATGTTCCGGCTGTATTCCATGTTACCTGGTGAGGTCCCAGGCCTGTTCCACCACTAATAATAGAAGCTCCATTAAAATTCCAATTATATGTTGCTGAGGATGAGGCGTTGCCTGTGTATTGAACATTTACGACATCTCCTGCGCAAATAGGAGTATTCGCCGTAAAAGTTGAAGTCGGGTTTGGAACAACTATGACATCAACAACATCAGTTGCGGTCTGTCCACAGGCATCAGATACCGTGACCTGATAATGAGTTGTAGTAGTGGGTGATACACTTACCGTTTGAGAATTTCCGGCACTATTATTCCATGAATATGTATAAGGAGGTACACCACCTATTGGAGTTGCTGTTAATGTGGCAGGCATTGCACTGGCACATAATGTTTGATCCAGACCAGCATTTACAGATAAAACAGAATTGTCTGCAACATAAACAGTATCAGTAGTAACACCTCCGCAACCGCTAGGCATACTAAACACGACATATTCGTTTCCTTCTGTTGAGCCATCAATAACCGGATTGAGAGTAAAAGAAGCAGAAGTCTGTCCGGCAGGAATTGTAATGCTTGTTGGAATAGGTTGGGTAAAATCAGCATTAGAAGCGGTTCCGCCAATAGTATAATTTACTGTAACCGGAGATGAAGGGGCATTTCCTATGGTTGCAGTTACAGTAGCTGTTGAACATCCTTCACCAGCAGGAGCACTTCCCGATGAATAACTTACAACCAAATCTATAGCATCAGTACTTAATGAATTTCGTTTTAAAAACACACCGGAGTCATAAGCTGCGTCGCCTGCATCTGCAATACATATTTTTAAATGGTAGGTTTGACAAGGAGTTACATTTGCAATAGCATCCAAAGGAGTTGTAAAACCATCAAATACAGGTTGATTTGAGCTGCCATCATTATCAATAAAATATTGAGAATTTGAACCTGAGTTTACATTGTCAATTGACACAGGTGTTGTAGTACTTGGAATTAATGCTATATTCTGATTAGAATAGCCTTCAGGTCCTCCGGTAATGAAAAAAGCAAAAACATCATTATATCCAGCATTTACAAATTCGGGGTATTCTTCAGAACCAAAAATATAAGTAAATGAAACCTGATTATCCAAAGGGACAAAATCAAATTCTAATATAGCACCGTCGTACGTAGTGGTTCCAACAATTGAAGATAATTCCGGTACCTCAGCACCATTTAAAAGATCATCCATAAATGAACTTCCGGATTGATCAATATTGCCAACGCAACCGGTTGCCAATACAATACCAGCATCCATACCTAAGCTTGTTGAATTACCATTTGAGAAATATGCTATTTGATTACAAGAAGAACCAGTACTGGTTAAAAAGCCATTAAATGTAACATTTGAAACCGTGACCCCCCCACCTACTAAATAATTTTGTACCAGTTGCTGGGGAGTATAGGTTTCATTTATTGCTAATTGCGCTTTTAAGCTGCCAAAGCACCAAAATAAAAGTATGTAAAAGAATAATAGACTTTTATGCATAAAAAAATATTTTTTTATAGACGTTTTTTTAAAAAAAAGGTTGCTCGAAGGTAAATATTTTTAAAACACATTATCTAAAACAATTTAGAAAAAGTTTAGATTAAAAACTTTTACAAGCAAGTAAATTTGAAATGGCCACAAAAAACGGCTGTTACTAAAAACTTAGCTTCTTGCAGAAACGATACTTATAATGCCTAAATTTTATAAAGGAACGACGGGTTTATTTAATAATAATGAATTAATTGCTATTTTTGCGGTCAGAAAAAAAGTAGAGATGAAAACATTAGAGACGAAGTACAATCCTGTTGAAATTGAGGATAAATGGTATCAATACTGGTTAAAGCATAAATTATTCAAATCAGTTCCCGACCAACGAGAACCTTATACTATTGTCATTCCTCCTCCTAACGTAACCGGTGTCCTGCACATGGGACATATGCTCAATAACACACTTCAGGACGTGCTTGTTCGTCGTGCCCGTATGAAAGGGAAAAATGCATGCTGGGTTCCTGGAACAGATCATGCTTCCATTGCCACAGAGGCTAAAGTTGTGGCTAAACTTAAAGCCGAAGGCATTGATAAGAATAACCTTACACGCGATGAA
>CAZDUU010000034.1:0-8867 GCA_964508675.1 uncultured Bacteroidales bacterium
TTGCAGAAGCGATAATTTATGATTTACTGAATGATGAACTTGAATTTAAAAATCTGATATACAAACAGGTATTTGAGATAATGCATCAGCAGTTGCAGGAATATAAGTACATTGATACCAAGCCTTTGATTTATCACGAAAACGAACATATCAGGGATATAGCTGCAACATTGCTCAGTACACCATATTATCAGGGAAAGATTTCCGGTCAAAGTGATTTATTGTCAAAGTATTTTAAGCGAATTGGCATTTATGTAAAAAACGAGAAAGAAATTTTGCAGGAAATAGTCAAGCAACTATTACTAAGATACAAACATAAGTTACTTGAAATAGCTATTAAAGACTCGTATAATAAACTTGAAAAAGCTCAGATTTCTGAAATAGAAGATACTTTTATTGTTGATGAGATGATCAAAATTCAGCAACTAACACAGATTATTAGAAAAATTTCCCAGAACCTTAATTTTGTGGTAAGATAGATTTATTTTACAAATCCCATAAAATAGGCAGTTTCAATGATTTTTATGGGAGTAATTTTATGGATAGGGACTATTACGTTATTCTCGATTAATTTTTTTCAGCAGTTCTGTATAGTTCTTTTATGCCATCGTCTTCGCACCAGAATTCTAACGGAGATTTATAGCCTACTTTTTGCTTTCTCCATGCTATTTCGCCTGGTAAAATTTCGTTCGACATATTTCGGAGAATGAACTTGGAATAACCATTTCTAAATTTGAAATCTGAAGGCAAAGAGAACACAAACTCAACGAGTTCATGGTTTAGGTAAGGAAGTCTGACCTCAACACCATGATACATGCTGTTTCTGTCGGCAACTCTTAATAGTTTTTCTAAGCCATAAACAGTAGTGTCATATAAAAGTTGTTTGTTTAGTTTCGTAAAATAAGGGAATGGTGGTTTTTGTTCAAAATAAAAATGATTGAAAGTAGGATGTAACGAAGAAATTTCAATAGGAATATGATATTTAATATAATTTTTTCTTAAAAAGAAGAATTTTCGTTTTATAAAAATTTCATAAACTTTGTTTTTTAGCAAATGATCTTCTATGAATTCATTTTCAATTAATTTGTTTTTTTCTTGGAAATATTTTAACGACTTTCTTTTTAATAATTCAATTAAATATGTATAACCGTATTTATTATAACCTCCAAAAACTTCATCGGCCCCTTGTCCATCCAACATTACTTTAATATTATTTTCCTTTGCTGTTTTCTTAACCATCCATTGTGAGAAAGCACTCCCACTTCCAAAAGGTTCTTCCTGTGTCTCAAAAAGTTGATAGAGATTTTTCTTGAATGTTTCTTTTTCAGGACAAACAGGATGTGACATTATGTGTTTATTACCTAAGAACAATTCCTGATATTTAGATTCATCATATAAATAATTTGGAAAACGTGCAGAAAAGACATTTTGCTTTTCATTGGGAATAAGTCTGCTTATAATTTCAACAATTGCACTTGAATCCAGTCCCCCTGAAAAAGATGTGCCTATCGGAACATCTGATCTGAGGCGTCGCTTAACAGAAGTCTGTAGCAGTCCGAACAATTTTTCACTTGCGTCGAATAAGCTAATCTTTTCGTGTCTGATTTTTAGCTTCCAATATTGCTTTATTTCTGTTTTGTTTTCCTGAATCAGAAGATAGTGAGCTGCTTTTAGTTTATATATTCCTTTATAAAATGTTTGTTCTTTGTTCTCTGGATTCTCGATCAAGTCAAAAGCAAGATAATTATAAAACATATAATCATCAGGTGTTCTGTCTATTCCTGCTGCCCAAAGTGCTTTCATTTCAGAAGCGAAAAATATGCAATGATCTTTATATGTATAGTAAAGAGGCTTTTCGCCAAAACGGTCCCTTGCAAGAAGTAATGTTTCTTGAGCTTCATCCCAAATGGCAAAGGCAAAAGCTCCGTCAATGTATTTAAACATATCGGTTTTAAACTCAATATAAAGTGCGCATAAAACCTCAGTATCAGAATTTGTTTTAAATGAATAGCCATTTTTTACAAGAATTTCTTTTAGTTCTATATAATTATACGCACTTATCCCGATTACGGTGTGTGAAATAATGTAATACCTACATACATAAGCTATTTAGCTAATAGTATAATTTGTTCTATTAACGTGTTATCTATACGTTGTTTAATATGATTAATTTATTACTTTTCAAGTATAGCTATAATTTGACAAATAGAATCTGATAAAAATCATAATACATTAATCGAGCTTCTTATAGTATTAGAAGCAAGTTTTAAAACAAAGTAAACATATAGGACAAAATTAATGAATAGAAATAGCGAAATAATCAATAAAGACCAAAATTTCCAACCATTTAAAAACATTACTGAAATGATTATTAAAAAACTTGGTAAAATAGAAAGAAAAAAGTTTACGATTATTATATATACAATACTTTTAATATTGTCTTTAATCATCTTCTTTTTTAGTGCTTCGTATGTTATTGAGACTATTTTATTGCCGGCTTTAAATAAAAATACAAGTAATGCAAGTATATCTGAAATCATTACAGCAATAACACCCCATGAAAATAAAGTACTATTAATAATGTCATTTGGATTCATATCAACAATTTTACACGCTTATATTCTAACAAAAATAAACTCAACAACAAATATAAAACCTGATAAAAATCATGAACCTATTATCAATAAGTAGAAAATTCAACACAGAAAATAAGTGTTATGCTTATTTAGAAAAGCTGCGTTGGGGCAAAAAGCCTGTTTGTCCTTATTGTGGTTCTAAAAATATTGTCAGGTTAAAAGCTGAAGAACACAGATTACATTGCTACGATTGCCATAAATCTTTTTCTGTTACTGTTGGGACCGTATTTGAAGACAGTCGTTTACCTATGACAAAATGGTTTATGATTGTCGGGTTAATTACTAATGCCAAACAAGGAATATCAGCAAAAGAAATCGAAAGAGACTTAGATATTTCATATAAAACAGCTTGGTATTGTTCAATGCGTGTAAGATGCGCTATGATAGATTATTGTAATATCAAATTAGCCAATGTTGTTGAAATGGACGAAGCTTATTTGGGTGGTCGCCCTCGTTTCCGTCAAAAATGCTCCGTAAAGGACAAAACTATTGCAGCGAGTGGAATACAAACGAGCCAACCAAAAAGAGGTCGCGGAACGTGTAAAACTCCAATAGTTGCCATAGTTGAACGTCATGGGAAAGTAGTCGTTAAAGTAATAGAAAAAGTAAATAGCTTAATGTTAATGAACATGCTAAAGCAGTATGTAAATATTGACGATGCTACTTTAATGACAGACGATTATAGGGCTTATAATAGCATGGATGACTTACTTTATCATTTTACAATTAACCACAGCGAGAAAAAATATGCAATGGGTGCTGTTCATACCAATACAGTTGAAGGCTTTTTTGCATTAGTTAAAAACAGTATAAGGGGTAATTATATAAAGGTATCTAAAAAGTATCTGCCATTTTATTTGTTGAGCAATCAATATATGTACAATCACCGGAAATACTTAGGAGACCTTTTTGTAAAATACCTAAAAGATGCCATGAAAATAGACAAATCAGATTATCTGAACAATTATAAACCAATTAAAGAAACTAAAAAGCTTATTTATGGAAAATGCGAAAAGTAAATATGTTTATATCTTTGTCTTAAATTTTAAGACAGAAAAAAATGGATTTAATTTCAATATTGATTGCGAGCTTAAGCATAAGAGATTCACAAATAATAAAGAAAGGGTTTAGTATGCTTAAGCTTGCAATGTTCGCAATAGTCTCAGAGAGATTTTATGTATTAACATACAGAGACTATAAATTTGTATATGACCCAATTAGCATTAAAGATTATGTACTTAGCGGTCAAATAATAATATCTATACTGTACTTTATTGCAACTGTAATAATACTTGAATATGTTATTAGTGCGTTAATTTATGGATTAAATTATTACATCACAGACAGGAAAGATTTTACAAAAGATATTGATAAAAAAGAAGTAGGTTTAAAAATTAAAGCCTTAGTTTTAG
This sequence comes from uncultured Bacteroidales bacterium, assembly GCA_964508675.1. GTDB lineage: Bacteria > Bacteroidota > Bacteroidia > Bacteroidales > GWA2-32-17 > Ch61. The sequence continues at coordinate 4,049 of CAZDUU010000034.1, forward strand.
AAAGATATTTAAATAAAAAATTAAGCTCTTGTATATTAACAAAGCGATTAGATAAGAATAGTATGATTAAAACATGGGCAGGTTATAAAATTGACATATTTGATGATATAAATAAATATGTTTTTCAAATTTTCATAATGCTTTTTTTAATATTCAAAAGCCAATTTATAGTATTATTTACAATATTTATAATCATAATTTTCATTAGCTATCACATAAGGCATAGAATTTTTAAAATACATAGATTGTCATTATTAATAGAGGAACTAAAAAATAACAAATAAAATTTTTTAACACCAGCACACCGTAATCGGGATAAGTGCGTAATTATATATTTCACCATTAAAAATTATTGTTAGGTGTAAATAAGTGAATGGTTGATTTGCTTCTTCACTTAAGTCAATTATTGATAGCCTTCTGTGAGCAAATCCAAGATTACTTTTGGGATGAATCCAAATTCCATTAGCATCGGGACCCCGATGAGCAATTGCTTCTGACATCTTTTCTAAATTGTCTTTGGAGACATACGTGTTGTCTTTTGAGTAAATACCGGCTATTCCGCACATATATGTTTGTAAAAATTAAATGTACTTTGAAGAGAGTAATTTTGCTCTAAATATAGTCTGGCATTTATTCCTAATTCTTTTCTTAAATATAAATTTTTGGACAAATCAATGATTGCTTTTATATATTCTTCATCATTTTTGGCTATAATCAGATGTTCTTTGTCTTTAAGGTCATGCACGCCCCAAGGTGAGGCAACAACAGCAATTCCGGCAGCTAAATAATCCATAACTTTCATGGCTGTTTTCCCTTTTGAAAGGTCTGTTTCGTTGACCAGGTAAAGACCTATATCGCAATTGGATATTATGGCTGTATAAGTATCATAATCAAATTTATAATATTCTGTTTCGCAGTAGTTAACTGAAAAATTTCCGTTAGTGATGAGGACAAGTTTAAACTTAATTTTTTGATTAAGGTCTTTCGCAATGGGTTCAAATTGCTTAATGAAATTACTGACATTTGCCGGGTATCCTATATATACAAGTTTGATATATTCATCTGCTTCAAAGTTTTCTTTTAGTCGGTATTTGCTAAGATCAACACCAATGTTAAAATATTCTACTTTTTGCGAATATTTATTGAAATATTCATAAAGAAATGGATTTGTAACGGAGACTAAATCTGATATCTTTGCTGTGTTTTGAGTTAGTTTTTCGTTTTTTACCCATACAGAATCCCAAAAGTCTACAATTAACAGGGTGCCCTGCTTTTTTAAAGTCTTCTCAAGCAAAGGTATATGCTGATTTACATAATTAGGAAACATTGTTCTTTGAACAAAGCATATCTTAGCTTTCGATGCCATTTTTATTTGTTTAATTCTTCTTGAAAGGATTTTTGAGTATATTATATAAGCTTTAATATGTGAGCAGGAGTTTAGCCGTTCTTCTTCGTATTCTGTAATACAGAAAAATGCTTTATATGTAATTTGATTTTGTTTTAACAATTCTTCATATTGCGTTATTCTTAAATAAGTGCCGATTGACGAAGGAGATGAATTAGGGAAAAATGCAATATCATATTCTTTTTCCAGTGTTTCTTTTGTAAAAAGATGTTTTATCAAAAGAGGAACATAAAAAAGAAATAACCAGCATTCTCCAATTAAAAAACTAATGCGCTTTACTTGTTTTGAAAAAAAATCTTTCAACTTTTAATACCTTTGCTATTATTTTGCAAATTTAGTCTTTTTTATATTACCCGTATTCATGAGCACTAAAAAGCTTTTTCAAAATACTCTGTTATACTCACTTTCTGGGTTAATATTAAGAGCTTCATCTATTGTGCTATTTCCCATTTTTAGCTATTACTTAAGTTCTGCTGATTATGGTATTCTTTCAATTACAGGTTCAATCACAATATTAGCTTCAACCATTGCCATGTTGGAACTTCCCAGGGCTATTACGCGATATATATATGCCCAGGAAACTTTTCAAAATAGCAAGGACAAATTCATCTGTTCCGCTATTATTACAGTTTTTTCGATTCATATAGCTTTTGCCATAATTTTGTCTCTGGCAGGAAAATTCATTTTAAAGCCCGTTTTAAATGATATTTCTTTTTACCCTTATATGCTTGTCGCAATTATTGCTTTGCCTTTCACCGCTTTGTTTGATTTTTATAAGCAGCTGAAAAAAGCCGAACAACAAGGGTACAAAGCTTTTTTAGCAGAAATGCTGTATTATGGTGCAAATATTCTTTTTAACCTCTTGTTTGTTGTGTTTTTTAAAATGGATGCACTGGGGATTATTTTGAGCACTTTGGTTGTTGCTGTTTTATTTGCAATTTATTTGTTCGTGTTTGAAATAAAAATTATTTCTTCAGGATTTTCGTGGTCATTACTAAAAAGTTTGCTAAAATATTCATTACCGGTTTTTGTTTTTATATTGTTTGGGATTTTTATGGAAAATACAGACAGGCTTTTTCTGAACTATAAGGTAAATGCCTCTTCAAGCGGTATTTATTATATTGCTTTGACATTTGCTTCCATTTTTTCCATTTTAAAAGAATCCGTCAATTCTTCACTGACTCCATGGTTTTATAAGCAATATGAAAATAAGCAGTATAAGGAAATAGAAAATATTTTTCGTCTCATTTTAGTTTCCATGACTATTATAGCAATCATTCTTTCATGGTTCGGATACGAAATACTTTATATTCTTTCAAACAACAGTGAGTTACTCGCTGCTTACGAATATATTCCATTTACTTTACTTGGGCTGTATATTGTTTTTATAGGACAGACCTTTAATTTATTTGTGTTTTATGAAATTTCAAAAACCAAATACCTTATATGGTCTAATTTATTTGGCTTTATTACAAATTTTGTTCTTTGCTGGTTTCTTATTCCTGTTATGTATGAAAAAGGAGCTGCCATTTCAAGGTTAATTGCATTTGTCGTGATGACACTTATCCAGATTATTGTCGGGCTTAAATTTGCTAAGGTAAAAATCTCGTTTGGTTTTGTATTTGCTTTAATTATGGCAAATATTATTCTTTCGTCGCTTATTTATATTCCTTTACCATACGTACATCTTTTAATTATTAAAATTGTTTCTTCCATAATCCTGTTCATCTTTTTGTATTTTTATCTAAAAAAGTCACTGGGACTGAAAATTCTTAATTTTAAATCATTAGTTGAACTCTTTAAAAAATAATTCATATGCGTACAGTTGCTTTAATCGTTTTAATGTTAATTGCCTTTAATCAGTCATTTGCACAGATTAGTTTTAAGAATTACTTTACAAATGAGCGGTTGAGAGTAGAATATTATCTGGCCGGCGATGCTAAACATGCCGAAGTTACTATTGCAAACCTTTATAAAGAGCCGGTTTGGGGTGGATGTGAGAAAAATCTTATAGATACCTTTAATTACGGGCATTACAAAATAGAGGTTTACGATTCAGCAGGAACTAAAATGCTCTATTCTAAAGGGTTTTCAACACTTTTTCAGGAATGGCAATATACTCCCGAAGCCAAAACAAAACAAAGGACTTTTATTCAATGGATTTCATTACCTTTCCCAAAAAGCACCATTAAAATTGTTTTTTATGAACGAGGAAAAGACAATCAGTTTACTCCGTTTTATACTGATTGGATTAACCCATTTTCACCGGAAATAATGAATGAAAAAGTTGAGAACTTACCTGTGACTGAGTATATTAATAATGGAAATTCGTCCTCTAAAGTGGACATTGCCATTGTTGCCGAAGGCTATACCTCAGATCAGATGGATAAATTTGAAAAAGATGCAAAACGCTTGACGGATGCCTTATTTACTGTTAGTCCGTTTAAAGAAAACAAAACAGCATTTAATATTCACTTTGTAAAAGTCCCTTCTGAAGAAGAGGGAACCGATCTCCCGCACAGAAATATCTGGCGTAAAACAGCATTGGATACACGATTTTATACCTTTGAAACAGATCGTTATATTTCTGTTTATAATTATGCTCCACTTGGAAGAGTGCTGGCAAATGTCCCCTACGACCAGATTATTGTTTTGGTCAACACTAAAACATATGGTGGAGGTGGTATTTATAATTATTATAGTGTAGCTGTTGCCGATAATTTCTTTGCCGATTATGTGTTTATCCATGAGTTTGGACATGCATTTGGCGGACTTGCCGATGAATACGATGATGCCGATGAGTCCAATGCCGATTTTTACGATGTAAAAATAGAACCATGGGAGCCAAACATCACCACATTAGTTCAGTTTGATAAAAAATGGAAGGATATGGTGGACAAAAAGACTCCGGTCCCGACACCTCTGGGTAAAGGATACGATAATAAAGTCGGTGTATTTCAGGGAGCAGGTTATAATAAAAAAGATATTTACCGACCGGTACCGAATTGTATCATGCGAGCGTTGGATAAACTTGAATTTTGTCCTGTTTGTCAGAAAGCTATGCACAACATTATTCTGTTTAATAGTGCATCTTAATTTTGACTAAAAGCTTGTTAAAAGTGATTAAAACATGACAGAAACAAGCTTTTGTACTGTAAATCTTTGTAATTTTGCAGCGTTTTTCACATCAAGATGACTTACCATACACACACAGCAGGCAATGGGATCAGATTTGTTCACCTCCCTTCGGACAGAGTTGCAGCACATTGTATCGTTCTAATCAATACCGGTACTCGTGATGAGTTAAAAGAAGAGCATGGAATGGCTCATTTTATTGAGCATGTGATTTTTAAAGGAACTAAAAAACGAACATCCTCGCAGATATTGAACCGGATGGAAGAAGTCGGAGGCGAG
>CAZDUU010000035.1:0-8843 GCA_964508675.1 uncultured Bacteroidales bacterium
ATGAACCATGGCCAATAATTATTGGTTTATTCACGCCAAGATCAGGTGTACCGCCGTAATTTTCAAAATTGAATTTTTCGACATAATCATCCACCAATTCTCTCTTCTTCATGATCTTATAGATGCTTTCAGCCAGTTTAAGAATAATATTTCCAACAAAACCATCACAAACAATCACATCACATTATTCCCTTAAAATATCATAGCCTTCAACATTACCTATAAAATTATAAGACTTGTTCTGACTCATAATTTCATAGGCTGCTTTGGCTAAAAGATTTCCTTTTTCTGGTTCAGAGCCGATATTTAACAACCCGACCCTTGGATTCTCAACACCAAGAACAAATTGAGCATATTTCGATGCAATCAACGCGTATTGGTTAAGTACCTCAGGCTTACAATCAGGATTTAAACCCACATCTGCTATAATAGCATACTTACTGTCCAATTTAGGTATTACTGAAGCAATACAAGGACGAATAACGCCTTCGATTGCCTTGATTACCTGCATGGCACCAACCATCATAGCTCCGGTACTTCCTGCACTGGCAAATGCATTGATTTTTTCACCTTTAAGGTATTGAAATCCGACAGTAATGGACGAGTTCGTTTTCTGAACAAAAGCTGAGGCTGGGGATTCATGCATTTCAATAACTTCAGTAGTCGGGACCACCTCTATTCTGCTGTCAGTAATATTATTTTCTTTCAAATAATTATCTATAAACACCTTGTCGCCAAAAAGTACTAATGTAACATCTTGCGGCAGGTGTTCTAAGGCCATGATTGTTCCCTGTAAAGGAACAAGGGGAGCGTAATCGCCCCCCATAATATCAATACCCAGCTTCATAGTTTACTCAAACTAAACGGCTACTTCTTTTTCAATAGCTTTTTTACCACGGTAAAAGCCGCACTCGGGGCATACGTGATGGTAAATAATACTGGCACCGCAGTTTGAACATGTTGCTAATGTAGGCAAAGAAGCTTTATAATGAGTTCTTCTCTTGTCTCTTCTCTGTTTCGAGTGTTTTCTCTTAGGATGTGGCATTTTCTACAAATTTTTAATTCAACAATTCTTTTAACTTATCCCAACGGGGATCGGTTTGCTTATCATTAACGAGATGCTCATTTAATTTGGAAATCATTTCCTGGTTACATAAGCTTTTCCCGTTTTTGTCTTCAGGATGAATTTTTCGCATGGGTACTGAAAAAACAATTGCCTCATACACATAAGGTGCAAGGTCAATCTCAGTTGAAGATTCAGGTATAAACACCATTTCCTCATCCTGTTCTTCTTCATTCTCTTCGTTATCTTCTATTTTAATTACGATGTGATGATCAAATTTCACCGGCATAGTAAATTCATCAAGACAACGGTCGCACTCCACCTTAATTTCACCTTCCATCGAAATACTTAAATCGAATAGACGATTCGATTTAAACATATTTAAATGAACCTTAGCATGAATATCCTTTACATCATTATAATTAAATTGATCCAAAAATGAACACTCGATGGAATAGTCAAATTGATGTAAACCATCCTTTGTACCTTCGATTGGAACAATATAATCATTCAAAGGATTCACCTGCGAAAAAATTTTTGCAAAGGTATAGAAATAATTTTTTATAGCCAAAGATTTTTTAATTACTTAACTATAATTCCAAAATTTTGGTTTAATTTTACCCTCTTAATTTTAATTTTTCGAGCTATGACCAATTTTAAACTTTCTAAATTTTACTTTTACACAGGCCCGAGTTATTATCTTGATAAACCAGCCTGCGTATTTAATATCTATATTGGCGAAAATTTATCGCTGAAAAATTTTGAAGAAAAAGTTTTTGAACTTTTTCCTAATATTGCTAATAAAAAAGTTTCTGATGTGGTTGATCTTTTTGCAGAAACACTGGCTAGTGTTCTAAAAATGGATATTGACTTATTCATCGGAAGCTATAGCATTTCAACTGACGGAGATGAATATGTAGTTGCGGTTGAATACCTTGATAAGGGGACAACCAAGGCTTGTGCAAATATTGTAAGCGAATGGTTTCAGGCTATTGAACGCGGAGAATTATATCCGATGAAACAACAATTCGAAGCTTTGCAGAGTCGTTTTGACAAATCATTGTTTGGCGGACCTACTTTGTATTCACTTATTGAAGCAGGCGTAAAACTTAATGTTCCTGTTTTTTATTTGTACGAAGAGAATCAGTTTCAATGGGGATATGGAGTAAAACAACTTCGCGGTCGCTCCACTACTTTTCACACTGATGGAATTAAAGACACGGAATTTACCATGTTTAAAGATATGGTAGGCGAATTTTTGGAAATGTGCGGATTCCCTACACCCAAAGGAGTTAATTGCTATTCAGAAGAAGAAGCTCTTTGCGAAGCAAACAAATTAGGATTCCCCGTTGTTGTAAAACCCGTTGCCGGTCATAAAGGACAAGGAGTTACAACAGGCATCACCTCTGAGGATGAAGTTAAAAAAGCATTCCGTCAGATTGTTGCATCTGCTGACGAACAGGGAGTTGCTTTTGAAGGAGCATTGGTTCAGCAACAGATTTATGGAACCGACCATCGTTTATTGGCAGTAGGCGGAAAATTCGTAGCTGCTCTTGAACGCGTCCCTGCTTTTGTTGAAGGAAACGGACGAGATACTATTGAAATGCTAATAAAAGAAGAAAACGATAAGGAAATTCGCTTGGATAACGCTCGCTCACCGCTTTGTAAAATTAAAATTGACGAGAACCTGAAAGATTTTCTGGCATTGCAAAATAAAGATCTGACTTACATTCCTGATGCAGGCGAAAAAATCACATTACGCCGTGTTGCAAACATTTCTGCCGGTGGTGTTTCTATCAACGTTACTTCAAAAATCCACCCTGATAATGTTAAATTGGTCGAAAATATAGCCCGTTATTTCAAGGTAAAAGCCTTGGGAATTGATGTTCTGGCACAGGACATTTCAAAATCGTGGCGTGACGGAAACTTCGGAATCATCGAAATCAATGCCGGTCCCGGTGTATTCATGCACCTTGCTCCTGCATATGGCGGAAGTATCGACGTACCACGTCATATGATGCTTTCTCATTTTGATCAGGAAACCCACGGACGAATTCCTATCATTGCAGGAAATGCAATTCCTCAGGACATGATGGAAAAAATCGTTTCAATGCTTACCAATGAATATAAAGATATTTTTGTTGGTTCCTTAAGCAATGATGGTGTTTTCTTTAATAATGATTATTTTTTCAAAAATCCGGAACACGATCAGAACGTAAAAATCATTCTGCGTAACCCCCAAGTTAATATTGCCATATTCCAGCATACCAAAGACGATATTTACGACTATGGAATCCTGCATCAGGGTGCCAATATCGTAATTCTCGACGAACCTTCCTATTCTGAAGAAAAAGTTATGCAGGAGCAGTTGCTGAAAGACGGCATGCTCATCGTAGTTGAAGAAGATAAAGGAATTGTTTACAGGAACGATGAAGAAATTGACCGTTTTGCGTTCTACTCAGAAGAAGAAAAGAATAAAATGATTGCAGGAATTATTACTGACGAAATGGAATATCTGCTAAAGAAATATCATGTTTAATTAAAAACTATAAAGCTATGTTGACATTATTCAAGAACGCAGAAGTTTTCGCTCCTGAAAATATAGGAAGAAAAGACATTCTGGTTGGAAGCGGTAAAATTTTAGCCATTGCCGACAATATAGAAAGTCCGGCAGGTATTGAATGCGAAGTTATTTCGGCCGAAGGATTAAAAGTAGTTCCCGGATTTATTGATGCTCATGTGCATATAGCAGGTGCAGGCGGTGAAGGTGGCCCAGCTACACGTACTCCCGAATTACAACTAAGCATGCTGGCTGAAGCTGGCGTTACTACAGTAATCGGTTGCCTTGGTACTGACGGAATGACCCGCACTGTTGAATCTGTTTTAATGAAAGCCAAAGGCTTAAGAGCTGAAGGAGTTTCATGCTGGATTTATACCGGCTCTTATCAAATTCCAACCCCGACTATCACTGGCGAAGTAGGTCGCGACATTGCTCTTATTGACGAAATTATTGGTATTGGCGAAGTTGCCCTCAGTGATCACCGCTCATCATGGCCAAACACAGATGAATTGCTCCGTCTAGTTGAACATGCACGCGTTGGTGGAATGCTTGGTGGCAAAGCAGGGATTGTAAATATTCACCTTGGCGATCAGCAGGATCCTTTTCAACCCATGTACGAAGTGATAGAACGCAGCCACCAGATGCTAAAACTCACTCAATTCTTTCCTACCCATTGCAATCGTAACGATTACACACTTGAGTCGGCAAAAGAATTTGGCAAACGTGGCGGATATATTGACATTACTACCAGTTCTTATCCATACTTTCCCGAATATGAAGTAAAACCTTCAAAGTGTATCAACATACTTTTAGAAGCAGGAATTCCTATCGAAAAAATCACTTTTACATCCGATGCTTGCGGCTCACTCCCCGGATTCGACGAAAACGGTAATCTGATAAAGCTCGAAATGGGTTTACCATCTGCCAATTTCCGCGAGCTGATGGACGCTGTAAACCAGGAAGGTGTTCCACTGGAAACGGCAGTAAAGGTCCTCACTTCCAATCCTGCAGATATTCTTAAACTCAGTCAAAAAGGTCGTATTGCCGTTGGTAAAGATGCTGATCTTGTTTTTATTGACAACCAACGCATTTATCATGTAATGGCTATGGGCAAATTTATGATGAAAGATGCTACTGTTTTGAAAAAAGGTAGCTACGAAAAATAAATAAGAATAACATTTTTTATGTAAGGCTGTCTATAAAAGGACAGCCTTTTTTATTAATAAATAAATTTCTCTGATTCAAAAAATTATCTTAAGTTTGCTTCCTTATTGCAATAAAAATAAAATTTATTCATATGAAATTTTTTAAAAACCTGATTAGTAAAATTGTAATCCTGACAATTGCAATTACTACAACAAATTCATTATTTGCCCAGTTAAGCGGAACTTACACCATTGGTGGAACATCTCCCAACTATGCAAATTTTACTGCAGCCGTTTCTGCTTTAACCACCAGCGGAATTTCAGGTCCGGTTGTTTTTAATGTAAGAGATGGTGTGTACAACGAACAAATCAGCATTGGCACCATAACCGGCTCTTCAGCGACTAATACCGTTACTTTCCAGTCGGAAACAGGGGATAGTAATTCCGTGAACCTGACTTTTGCTCCTACTTCGTCTAATAATTACACGGTTCGTTTTAACGGATGCGATTATGTTACTTTTAAGAAGATGAAGGTGATTGCTACAGGAACTTCGTATGCGGTAGTTTTTAGGTATGAAACAGGTTCGACTTATTGTAATATTGAGCGTTGTCTCGTTCAGGGGTGGAATACTACGTCTCCAAGCTCTGATCTTTCTGTTATTTATGCGGCAGGAAGTACATTAAACGGGTCGGTTATTCAAATGAATAAAATTTCAGACGGAAGCCACGGTGTTTATTTAACAGGTAGTAATTCGGGAGTGCAGATTTTACAAAATATTTTTACTAACCAGTATTATTATGGTATTTATGCTTCCAGCCAGACAGCACTTACAATTTCCAAGAATATCGTCAGTTCCAATACAGCTTATACCAGTTACGACGGGATTTATATCAGTTCATCCGGAACTAATCTTGTCGTTACTAAGAATAAAGTCAGTATTGTTAATGGAAATTACGGCATTTATGTTTATTCCTGTTCTGCCAGTTCGGGGACTAGAGGGTTAATCGCCAATAATATGGTTTCATTGGCAGGATCCGGGTCAGGACATGGTATTTATAATCATTACAGTACGTATCAAAATTATTATTATAACTCTGTAAATGTAACCAGGACATATTCTTCCAGTTCGGCATTTGCATGTGGATCTACGTCTTCGAATAATATTCAGTTGCAAAATAATGTTTTTGCTAATTTCGGCGGTGGTTATGCTATTTATACCGATTATACATCTATCAATGTTTCTGATTATAATGATTTGTATGCGACCGGTTCGTACCTGGGATCTTGGAATGGATACAGTTGTGCATTACTTACTAACTGGCGTTCGTATTCGGGAATGGATGTGCATTCGGTTTCTATTATGCCGGAATTTACCAGTAATACCGATTTACATATGCAGGCTTATCAGCTCGATAATCTTGGATATATGCTTGCAGGAGTTACTGATGATTACGACGGACAGACCAGAAGTCTTACGGCACCTGATATGGGAGCCGATGAGTGGACTACACCGGTGAATGACGCAGGAGTAACTTCGATTGATCAGGCTTTGACTTATTGTATTACGAATGATAGTGTTTACGTTACTATTAAAAACTATGGAACGGCTAATTTAACTTCGGTTAATGTTAACTGGAAGGTGAATGGTATTTCACAGACACCTAAAGCATGGACAGGAAACTTAGCGCAGGGAGCTTCATATGGGCCGTTCTCTATCGGATTTTATGATTTTAATCTGGGAACTCCGTATTCGGTTTATGCATGGACTACTGCTCCTAATGGAGGAACAGAGGGGTTTAATCATAACGATACGGCCAGTGTGTTGAATAAGTATAAGGCTATGTCGGGAGTTTATACTATTGGCGGTACTTCGCCTAATTATGCTACTTTTAATGCTGCGGTTACTGATCTGGTTAATGGTGGTGTGTGCGGACCGGTGGTCTTTAATGTGAGAAACGGGGTTTATAATGAGCAGGTGTCTATTGCAGCTGTTGCAGGAACTTCAGCGACTAATACCGTTACTTTCCAGTCGGAAACAGGGGATAGTAATATGGTTACTATTACATATGCCCCAAGTTCATCAGCAAACTACACATTAAGATATAACGGTTGTGACTATGTGACTTTTAAAAAGATGAAAATTGTTGCTACGGGTACAAGTTATGCGGCTGCAGTAAGGTACGAAACCGGATCTACTTATTGTAATATTGAAAACTCACTATTAACAGGTTGGAACACAACAAGTACAAGCACTGATTTATCAGTTGTTTACTGTTCGGGCAGCACATTAACAGGGAGCAAATTATTGCTAAATAAAATTCAGGATGGAAGTTATGGTATTTACTTGACCGGGAGCAGTTCGGGAATACAGATTTTACAAAATACATTTACTAACCAGTATTATTATGGGGTTTATGCTTCCAGCCAGACAGCACTTACAATTTCCAAGAATATCGTCAGTTCCAATACAGCTTATACCAGTTACGACGGGATTTATATCAGTTCATCCGGAACTAATCTTGTCGTTACTAAGAATAAAGTCAGTATTGTTAATGGAAATTACGGCATTTATGTTTATTCCTGTTCTGCCAGTTCGGGGACTAGAGGGTTAATCGCCAATAATATGGTTTCATTGGCAGGATCCGGGTCAGGACATGGTATTTATAATCATTACAGTACGTATCAAAATTATTATTATAACTCTGTAAATGTAACCAGGACATATTCTTCCAGTTCGGCATTTGCATGTGGATCTACGTCTTCGAATAATATTCAGTTGCAAAATAATGTTTTTGCTAATTTCGGCGGTGGTTATGCTATTTATACCGATTATACATCTATCAATGTTTCTGATTATAATGATTTGTATGCGACCGGTTCGTACCTGGGATCTTGGAATGGATACAGTTGTGCATTACTTACTAACTGGCGTTCGTATTCGGGAATGGATGTGCATTCGGTTTCTATTATGCCGGAATTTACCAGTAATACCGATTTACATATGCAGGCTTATCAGCTCGATAATCTTGGATATATGCTTGCAGGAGTTACTGATGATTACGACGGACAGACCAGAAGTCTTACGGCACCTGATATGGGAGCCGATGAGTGGACTACACCGGTGAATGACGCAGGAGTAACTTCGATTGATCAGGCTTTGACTTATTGTATTACGAATGATAGTGTTTACGTTACTATTAAAAACTATGGAACGGCTAATTTAACTTCGGTTAATGTTAACTGGAAGGTGAATGGTATTTCACAGACACCTAAAGCATGGACAGGAAACTTAGCGCAGGGAGCTTCATATGGGCCGTTCTCTATCGGATTTTATGATTTTAATCTGGGAACTCCGTATTCGGTTTATGCATGGACTACTGCTCCTAATGGAGGAACAGAGGGGTTTAATCATAACGATACGGCCAGTGTGTTGAATAAGTATAAGGCTATGTCGGGAGTTTATACTATTGGCGGTACTTCGCCTAATTATGCTACTTTTAATGCTGCGGTTACTGATCTGGTTAATGGTGGTGTGTGCGGACCGGTGGTCTTTAATGTGAGAAACGGGGTTTATAATGAGCAGGTGTCTATTGCAGCTGTTGCAGGAACTTCAGCGACTAATACCGTTACTTTCCAGTCGGAAACAGGGGATAGTAATTCCGTGAACCTGACTTTTGCTCCTACTTCGTCTAATAATTACACGGTTCGTTTTAACGGATGCGATTATGTTACTTTTAAGAAGATGAAGGTGATTGCTACAGGAACTTCGTATGCGGTAGTTTTTAGGTATGAAACAGGTTCGACTTATTGTAATATTGAGCGTTGTCTCGTTCAGGGGTGGAATACTACGTCTCCAAGCTCTGATCTTTCTGTTATTTATGCGGCAGGAAGTACATTAAACGGGTCGGTTATTCAAATGAATAAAATTTCAGACGGAAGCCACGGTGTTTATTTAACAGGTAGTAATTCGGGAGTGCAGATTTTACAAAATATTTTTACTAACCAGTATTATTATGGTATTTATGCTTCCAGCCAGACAGCACTTACAATTTCCAAGAATATCGTCAGTTCCAA
>CAZDUU010000036.1:0-8780 GCA_964508675.1 uncultured Bacteroidales bacterium
TGAATATTCGATAAAATATTTAACCTATTCAAATATTAGACAAAGCTTTCAAAACAACAAATGCTTAAAATAGCTTTTCATCATAAAATAAGGAAAATATAATTGTAAATTCTAATAATCGCTCAAACTTCTGTCTGTATCGCGAGCGTTGTCTTTCTTTTTAATGGATTCGCGTTTATCATAGGATTTTTTACCTTTTACAACAGCTATTTCGAGTTTAGCATAACCATTTTCGGTAATAAAACAAGACAAAGGAACAATTGTCAATCCCTTTTCGGTAACTTTTCGATTTATTCTGTTTATCTCGCTTTTATTGAGCAGAAGCTTACGGTCGCGCGTGGGTTCATGATTAGCATATCCGCCATGATCGTATGGTGCAATATGCAGGCCTTTTAAAATCATGATCCCGTTGACGATGGTTGCGTACGAATCGACAAAATTGACTTTCCCTGCGCGTATTGATTTTATTTCACTTCCGGTCAATACAATTCCGGCAGTAAAAGTTTCTACTATTTCGTATAAAAAATAAGCTTTTTTGTTTTTGGCTATAATCTTCTCTTCACCCATTATCTGATAACGAAACTACCTACAAATAAACCAACTAATAAAGCACCTAAAATCAACCCTAAAACAATATATTCGCCGATTATGATCAATAAGCTTACAATGAAAAAGCCAACTTTTTTGTCTTCAGGTGCGTGCAATAATGAACCGAATCCATGCCAGAAAATGTACAATGAATATAATCCTGCCAGTCCTAAAATGCTTAACATGGGGAAAAGTCCGGTCAAAATACTTACAATGTATGATGGAACAAATGAATAAGCCACCAATTTAAAAGCTTTTTCCTGACTGACTTCTGTTCCGAACGAATTTCCCAAAGCTTTAATAATAATGGGAGTTACATAAAGCACTATGATGTAAACCAGTAAAGTTGTTACTGATGAAGCAATGGCATATCCCAAAGGATTGTAAAACCAATGGTTTGCAAAAACATATGCTCCGAGTACAGATGCTACAAAACCTAATACCAGGTATGGCAGTACAAAATTTATTAAAATAGCTCCCGGCTTGGTATCTTCGCCTTCAATAACCTTCCATTCTTCTTCGGGTTTAACGATTAAGTTCTTTGTTCTGTTAAAAAATGCATTCATATCCATAATTCAAATTTTTTTTCAAATATAAAACAAATTTTATTAAAGCACGAAATTGATAATTTTTCCGGGAATTGCAATTACTTTTTTAGGTTGCTTGCCTTCGAGCCATTTCTGCGTGCGTTCATCGGCAAAAACAGCTTTTTCCAAGTCTTCAGAAGATGCACTAATGGGAAGTTCCATCTGGAAACGCATTTTACCGTTAAACGAAACAGGATACAGGCGTGTCTGATCTTGAGTCAAGGTTTCATCAAATTCGGGGAAAGGATGATTGGCTATAGATTCCTGATGTCCTGCAAAAGCCCATAATTCTTCGGAAATGTGCGGAGCAAAAGGCGAAAGACAGATAAGAAAAGGCTCAAGAATAGCTTTCTTATTGCATTTCAAATCGGCTATATCGTTTACAAAAATCATAAATGCGCTCACCGCCGTGTTGAAAGAGAAATTCTGAATATCGGTTTTTATTTTCTTAATCAGCTTATGCAAGAGCTTAAGTTCATTTTCAGTCGGAGCATCATTGCTCAGGCTGAATTCGCCCTTTTCATTAAAGAACAGCCTCCATGATTTTTTCAAAAAACGATGTACACCTTCAATACCGTTCGTATCCCAAGGTTTCGATTGTTCCAACGGTCCAAGAAACATTTCGTACATGCGCAAGGTATCGGCTCCGTATTTATGCACAATATCATCAGGATTTACTACATTATACATCGATTTTGACATTTTTTCCACAGCCCATCCGCAAATGTATTTACCGTCTTCCAGCTCGAACTCGGCATTTTCAAATTCGGGTCTCCATTTCTTAAATTCTTCTGTATCTAATATGTCAGATTTTACAATGTTAACATCTACATGGATTTCCTGAGTTTTGTAATTATCTTTTAATCCTTTTGAAACAAATTTATTGGTTCCGGTAATACGATACACAAAATTACTTCGTCCCTGAATCATTCCCTGATTTACAAGCTTTCTAAAAGGTTCTTCCACCGGCGAAACGCCCAGATCGTGTAAAAACTTGCACCAGAAACGCGCATAAATCAGGTGTCCGGTGGCATGCTCTGTTCCGCCAATGTATAAATCAACGTCTTTCCAGTAATTTACGGCATCGTAAGAAAAATATTCATTTTGATTATGAGGGTCCATATAGCGGAAATAATAACCGCTTGAGCCTGCAAAACCCGGCATGGTACTGGTTTCTAACGGATAACCATCTTCGGTTGTCCATTTTTTTGAACGTGCCAAAGGAGGCTGGCCGTCTTCGGTAGGAAGGAAAGAATCTATTTCGGGCAATTCCAAAGGAAGTTTTGATTCGTCGAGTGTATAAGGAACATCGTCTTTGTAATAAATCGGAAAAGGTTCGCCCCAATAACGCTGACGGCTGAAAATAGCATCACGCAAACGATAATTTACCTGGTATTTGCCGATATTGCGTTTTTGCACTTCGTCAATAATCTTCTTTATCCCGGTTTTTACTTCCAAACCGGTAATAAAATCACTGTTAATACAAACTCCTTCTTTGGAATCATACGATTCTGACCAGAAAGAAGGGTCTGTTGTTTCTTCTTTTTCACTTCCCTTAATAACTTGTATAATCGGCAGACTGAAATGTCTTGCAAAAGCAAAATCGCGTGAATCGTGTGCAGGAACAGCCATAATAGCTCCTGTTCCATATCCTATCAACACATAATCACTGATCCAGATTGGAATTTGCTGTCCGTTAAACGGATTAACTGCATATGAACCCGTAAAGCAACCACTTACTCTGTTTACTTCGGAAATGCGATCTCTTTCGGTCCTTTTTTTGGTGTCTTCAATATATTTTAAAACATTGGCCTTGTTTTCTTCAGTAGTAATCTGGAGCACCCATTCGTGTTCGGGAGCCAAAACCATAAAAGTACAGCCAAAAATGGTATCGGGACGTGTAGTAAAAACTTTAATTTTTAATTCTGAACTCTGAATTCTGAAATCAATCTCGGCCCCTTCTGATTTTCCAATCCAGTTACGCTGCATTTCTTTTAATGAATCAGTCCAATCAATTATATCCAACCCTTTTAACAGACGTTCAGCGTATGCGCTTACCCTCAAAAACCATTGTTTCATCTTACGTTGTTCAACCGGATGTGCGCCACGAACAGACAAACCGTCTTTCACTTCGTCGTTGGCAAGTACTGTTCCTAAGGCAGGACACCAGTTTACAAAAGTTTCGTCGAGATATGCCAAACGGTACTTAAGAAGAATTTCCTGCTGTTGCTTTTCGTTCATGGCTTTCCATTCATCTGCCGTAAAAAGAATTTCGCAATGATGTGATGCCGGGATATTGGCATTTCCCTTTTCGGCAAAAATCTGGATAAGAGATTCCATCGGCTGGGCTTTTTGAAGCTCAGTATTGTACCAATGTTTGAACAATTGAATAAAAGTCCATTGAGTCCATTTGTAATAATCGGGTTCGCATGTGCGGACTTCTCTGTTCCAATCGTAAGCAAAACCCAACAATTCTAATTGTTGTTTGTATCGTTGAATATTATTTTCTGTCGTCACAGCCGGGTGCTGCCCTGTTTGAATAGCATATTGCTCTGCCGGCAAGCCAAAAGCATCAAAACCCATCGGATGAAGCACATTGTGCCCGTTGTGTCGCATATAACGTGTAACGATGTCGCTGGCAATATAGCCCAAAGGATGGCCAACATGTAATCCTGCACCGGAAGGATAAGGAAACATATCGAGAACATAAAATTTCGGCTTTGAATCCTGATGACTTACGCTAAAAGTCTTGTTTTCCTGCCATTTCTTGTGCCACTTCTTTTCGATGTTTATAAAATCGTATTCCATTACTAAAATTTTGTGCAAATTTAGCAATTATCATTATTAATAATAGAATAAAGAAAAATTTCTAAAAAGAATGTTGTTTAAATATTTGTCATTACTTCATAATAGTTACTGATCCGGTGAAAGCCTGGCTTCCGTCCTTCAAATCAATAACATAATAATATGTAGCTGCCGGCAGTGCTTTTCCGCTCTTGGTTCCGTCCCACGGAGTAGTATATCCGGTTGATTCAAATACCTGAACACCCCACTGGTCGTAAATTAAAACTTCACAATCAGGATATGCCTGTATATATTTGATATTCCAAACATCGTTCTTTCCGTCACCATTCGGAGTGAAAGTATTATAGATTTCAATGTGTTTACCTTCGCTTCCTACGGCAATAGAATCAGAAACAGCACAACCATTATCATCTGTTACGGTTATGTAATAAGTTCCTTCTGTAATGTTTGACAAGTCTTCGGTTACAGAACTATTTGACCACATATAAGAATAAGGCTGCGTTCCGCCAAATACCAACAGGTCAATTTTACCATCGCTCAAGCCTTCGAATGAGACATTGGTTACCAGCGATGATAATGACAACTGACCAGGCTGACGAATAATAACAGAATCGCTTACACTGCCACATTTATCAGTAATGGTAAATTTGTATGTTCCTGCAGAAAGATTGGTTCTGATTGAGTCGGTTTCAATACTGTTTGCCCATGTATAAGTAAATGGAGATACACCACTTTGCGGAACCAGAATTATTGAACCATTATTATTTCCATAGCAGGCTACATTTTCTTTTTCGTAATTAACGGACAACGGAGTTACATTGCTAACGGTGAAAGGAACCACAACGCTTCCGCAGAAGTCTGTAATGGTTACTGTATAACTACCCACCGGTAAATTTTGTAAAATGCTGTCATTGTCAGCACTATAGCTCCATGCATAAGTATAAGGCAGAACACCATAGGTAGGAGTAACTATAACCATACCCGTGCTGTCGTTTGAGCAATCGGTTGATTGATTATAACTGATAATGGCCTGTAAAGGAGTTTTATATCCAATTTCAACAGAATCTACTGACGTTGCACATTGGTCACTAACTGTTACGTAGTTCCAACCAGGGGTTAAATCCATTGCAACACTTGATGTACTTGAAGAATTTGACCAAGCATAGGAATAGGGAGCAACACCATTTTGTACACTTACGGTTGCTTTACCATCCGAAGATTGTGGACATGATGCATCAACAGTAAAGGTTATAATGGCCTGTACAGGATCAATAACACTTATATTCACAGAATCAACTAAGGTAATACAGGCATCAGTAACCGTTACATAATTCCACCCTGTTGATAACTGAGTTGCTGTTGCAAGCGTATCACCTGAGGTCCATAAATATTCAAAAGGCCCTGCACCATCATAAACACTAACGGTTGCACTACCATTTGAAATAGTTGCACAGGAAGCCGGTGATGATGAGGTTATATCAATAGTCATCGGGTTCTGAACGCCTGTGTTTACAGATAAAACAACCCATCCACATGCATCAGTAACAGTTACACTATTTAAACCCTGGGGTAACTGAACAGCTGTCTGGTTTGTTTCACTATTTGACCATAAATATGTAAATGGAGCTACTCCGTCAGTAACAGTTACTATTGCCAAACCATTTGTGAGTCCGGCACATGAAACAGGAGCATTGAGAGAAATATTTGCCTGCATTGCCGGTAAGCTGGTAATCTGAACTGAGTCAATAATTGAGCTGCAGTAATCGGATACTGTTACATACTGCCATCCAACAGGAAGGTCGTTTGCAGAACTGCTTGTACTGGTAGAATTTGACCATGCATAAGAGTATGGAGGAATTCCGCTTGTAGCTGCAGCTTCAGCACTTCCATTAGCAGATGTATTACAGGTTGCCTGTGAAGAACTTACAATAGAAGCCTGCATAGGCGGCAAACTGGTTGCTGCAATGGAATCAACCACAGTTGTGTTACACTGGTCAGTAACTGTTACATAAGTAATACCTGCCCCAATCTGACTATTATATGAAGTACTAACTCCATTTGACCAGGAATAAGTGTATGGACTCACTCCGCCGGTTGAAGTAACGTGTGCTTCACCATTTGCAACAGAAGAACAGAATAACACTAATGTATGTGTATTGATACTTGCAGTCATTGCTGTATAGGCATTTACAGCAGCTGAATATGTTGTAGTACAGTTAGCTGCAGAGGTAACTGAAACTGTGTAATTTCCAGCATTTACATTTGTAATATCTTCTGACGTAGCTGAATTGGACCAATCAAAAGTATATGGAGTTTGTCCGCCGGAAACAGTAATATCAATTGCACCTGTACCTGCAGAACATGTTTCATTCGTAACGACTCCTGTTACTACAGGATAAGTATTTACAATAACAGTTGTCTGTGCAACATTTGAACATCCGTTTGCATCTGTACCTTTTACAGAATATACCGCGGTTGCTGTTGGAGTAATTGTTTCAGGATTAACTGTACTTCCATTACTCCAGACATAAGAAGAGGCACCTGATGCAGTAAATAATACAGGTGTTCCTTCACAAACAAAATTGGATGAAGTATTTATTGAAATTGTCGGTTTTGGATTAACTGTTATTGTAATAGTATCTGAATATCCTTTACAACCGGAAGCATTCGTTACAACAACATTATAATCACCTGTTTGACCAGCAGCAATAACAGAAACATTTACACCTAAAGATGAACCGCTGTTATACCAATCATAGGTAAAATTGCTTCCATTGTTAGCGTATAAGATTAAACTATCTCCTTCGCAGAAGGTTGTACTACCATTGTAAGTAATATCAGCAGAAGGATTATCTGTTGTCAATACAGTTGTTAGAACTGCTGTACAGTTTTTATTATCAGAAACAGTTACAGTATAAGTACCTGCAGAAAGCCCGGAAATATCTTCAGTTGTTGCTGCATTACTCCAATTATAAGTAAACGGAGCTGTTCCATTATAAACAATCAAGTCAATAGAACCGTCGTTTCCTGGATTACATCCAACTTTTTGAGTAATAACTGATAATGAAGGAGGATTATCAACAGGAACAACCATATTCGTTTTAACTGCTGAGCAACTGCTTGCGTCAGTTACAGTAATGCTATATGTTCCGGAAGTTAAATTTGTTCTGTCTTCAAGTGCATTTCCATCATTCCATGCATAAGTAAAAGGCATGGTACCACCACTGACAATAATATCAATACTTCCGTCACCTCCCGGATTACATGAAGGAGCTTCAATGATTGAAGATATAGTTGGAGCTAAAGGATTTACTACATCAAAGCTATAAATTAAAGAACAACCATTCGCATCTGAAACAGTAACACTATAATTACCGGCAGATAATGATGAAATATCTTCGGTCATTGCACCGTTTGACCAGGCAGATGTGTATGCTGGGGTTCCACCGTTTACTGTAATATCTATTGTCCCATCACCTCCGGGAACACAAGATGGAGCTGTGGTTGAGCTTGTCATACTTAATGGAAGAGGGGAAGTAACTTTTACTGAGTCATTCGTTTTACAGCCATTTGCATCAGTAACAGTCACATAAAACCATCCTGTAGATAAACCATTAATATCTTCTAAAACACTTGCATCGCTCCACAAATAAGTATATGGAGATGTTCCACCACTTACTGTAAGATTAATGGAGCCATCATTGGTACCAAAACAAGAAGTACTTTGAACATTAAACACTAAAGCCATAGCAAGGCCTTCAGAAACATATGCAGAATCAACTTTTTGAGCGTTATTTGCGTCGGTTACGGTAACTTTATACCAACCTGCCTTTAACTGATTGATATCTTCGCTTGTAGCCGAAAAACTATTAGGACCAGACCATGCATAGGTGTATGGGGCTAAGCCATTTCCGGTAACAGTTAAATCTATTGCACCAGAACTATCACCATAACAGGTATTGTTTGTAACACTAAATGTAGCAGTAATTTTACCAAACTTAGCCATAAACATATCTGTAGTTGATGTAGTTCCATTGGTCAATGTTTTATTTCCAATATTTAGAGTTCCTGAATAAAAATAACCCACGAAAATATTTGCATTATTTGCATTTATTTTTCCATTTTCACAAAAATCTGTTAAAGCACCGGCAGCTTTATTTACACCTAAAACATTGGCATTTCTGTCTGTTTCAAGCATAAAAGCATCGGTTGAGCTATTGGTCAGGTTAAATGAACCAAATGAAATATTTCCGGTATAAGAGCCGGTAAAAATTGCATGATCAGCGTTAGCATAAGCTCCGGTAGCTTTATCATCACCGGTGGAACCATAACTGCGAACCCACTGTAATGTACCATCAAACGCGTAGCAGGCAACCAGAATATCATTGCTTCCTTTGTTTGTGCATGTATTTAAAGAGGGGACTGTTGCTGTAGAATCAACCGTCAATGAAGCACTAGCATAGTATCCGGCCACAAAAAGATAACTTGAATAATCTGTAAAATGGCGATAAAGATAATCTTCGTCTGCTCCGCTGATTTTTCTTACCCAGCTTACATTACCTGTCAAGTCTGTTTTAAAAATCATCATATCACGAGTGGAGCTGGTACTTTTTATCTGATATGTATCTAAATATAAACTGTCAGCAAATTGTCCGCTGAAATAATAAGAATTATTATCAGAAGTTACTGTTCTAATAAAAGAATTACCATTGTTCCCTTCGAACTGTTTTGCCCAAAGCAGGTTACCATTTGCATCGTATTTTGCCACATAATTTTGCTGAGTTGTTCCATATGATGATG
>CAZDUU010000037.1:0-8733 GCA_964508675.1 uncultured Bacteroidales bacterium
GTACGTTCCTGCACAAAGATTTGTTAAGGTATCTTCCGTACTTCCGTTAGACCACAAATAATATGTATTGCCCTGAGCATTAGCAATGTAAGAAATATCAATTTCTCCATCACATTTACCAGCACAGGATTCATTAATAATTGCATAACTTTCATCCTCCAACGTCATAGGAGCCGGAGCTAAAATATAAATATTATATATATTTACTTTAATATTATCATTATCTGTAACTCTGATAGAATAAGGGACAGAAGAGCCACAAAGACCTGTAATAGTAAAAGGAAAATCTGTTGCTTGAAGGCCAGTAACTGGAGGAGGGGTAGGACCAGTTGGAGGAAAAATTGCCACTTTAACTGGATAAGTTGGTGTACCTGTTAATGTTATAGTTATTGTTCCATCGCAAGCACCGGAACAAGTTTCATTTGTAGTACTTACAGAAACACCAAAAGCCCCTTTGGCATCTTTTAAAAGACTTTCGTCTGTAGTATCAATATAAACTCCCTGAAGTGAATTTATGCTGACCTTTCGCTGTCCTACCACCCACAGGTTAAGTATCATTAATACAGCAAATAGGATAAATTTTTTTCTGTCCATATTGGCAAAAATTAAGTAAGTGCTTTTACGGAAAATGTTAAAATATGTTACTTTAGACTCTTTCACTTTTTTAACGTTTTTTATATAATTAAGACGTTGCTGATAAACAATTAGTTGCCCTGTTTAACCATATTGGGCAATCTTTTTCAATCTTTCTTTTTCTACAATTTCTATTTCTTTTCCATTTATTTTAATGAGTTTTTCTTTACGAAACTCAGATAGCGTACGGATTATATTCTCTGTGGTCATGCCAATCATTTCGCCTATTTCTTTTCTTGAAACAGGTAAATCAAAAATATCTTTCTTATAAATACTGTCGGCAAACTCCAATAAAATATATGCAATTCTTCCCCTCAGATTTTTGCTGCTAATAATCATAAATCTCTCTATCACTTCGTTTGAAGCTTTTGTAACCCTATAAATAAAATCTTTGGCAAATTCCCCATTTGTCAGTATTAGTTTTTCAATATGGCTTAACGGGATAAAACAAATATCGGAATCTTCTATTGCTGTGAGATTATATAAAGATTTATTTTCATTAAAAACCGTTAGGAGGCTGATGCTGTCAAATGGTTTTGCAAGCGAAATAATCTGATTTTTGCCATCGGAAAAAACAGTAAAGTATTTGACCAAACCCGACTTTAAATAGATTAAATACGACTGCTCATCGTTTGCCCTGAAAACAAACTCTCCTTTTTTAAAATGCTTTTCCGTTTTGAGTTGACAAAGGCTCTCTACTTCGTGTTGCTTTATGTGTGAAAAGTACAGATTGCGAATAACGCATTCCTTACATTCACAGCGAGTTATGGGATAATTTTCAAAATTGTTTTCTCCGTTCGTCATATGATAACTATCATGTACTGCTTTTTATCATACCTAAATATAATAAGCCATGCAAAGATATAAACTAATTTTGCATAAACGAATAATACCAAGTATATTATGAAAAAAATTATCATTTTAGGTGGAGGCACAGCCGGAACCATGATGGCTAATAAACTTCGCCATACTTTAGACCGCGAAGATTGGAAAATAACCATCATCGATAAGCATAAAACGCATTATTATCAACCCGGTTTTCTTTTTATTCCATTTGGCATCTACAACCGGCAGGATGTGATAAAGCCCAAAATGGATTTTTTTCCCGCCGGAGTGGAAGTTTTGTTTACCGATGTTCAAAAAATAGATGCCGAAAACAATCAGTTAATTTTATCTGACGACACTCACTTACAGTATGATATTTTAATTGTTGCAACAGGAACACAAACCCGTCCCGATCAGACACCGGGCTTAAAAGAATCGTTGTGGTACAACAAAATTTTCGATTTTTATACCATTGAAGGTGCTTTAGCCTTACGCGAATTCATTAAGAAATGGGAAGGTGGCACTTTGCTCATTAATATTGCCGATATGCCTTATAAATGTCCGGTGGCACCGCTTGAATTTGCTTTTCTGGCCGATGAATACTTTACCAAAATCGGTATCCGCAATAAAGTACAGATCAAGTATGTAACGCCGCTTTCCGGCGCATTCACAAAACCCAGAGCCACCAAAATGCTTAGCGAACTCTTAACCGAAAAGAATATCGAAGTAATACCCGATTTCTATCTCGAAAAAGTGGACAATGAAAAACAATGCATTGTATCTTACGACGGACGGGAATTACCTTTCGACCTACTCACTATAGTTCCGGTAAATATGGGCGACGAAGTTATTGCCCGCAGCGGTTTAGGCGACGATCTTAATTATGTACCGACCAATAAATTTACTTTACAAAGCGAAAAACACGAAAATATATTTGTTCTGGGTGATGCATCTAATATCCCGACATCAAAAGCAGGTTCTGTTGCGCATTTCTCAGCAGAAATTCTATTTGAAAATCTGATGAGTTTTATTGAAGGACGCCCCTTGCATGCTAAGTTCGACGGACATGCCAATTGCTATATTGAAACAGGCTTTGGCAAAGGTTCGCTTATTGACTTCAATTACGAAACAGAACCGCTTCCCGGAACATTCCCATTACCCGGTGTTGGACCTTTCGGATTGCTCAAAAACACCAAAACCAATCACTACGGCAAAATCATGTTTCGCTGGATATACTGGCACATCCTGCTAAGAGGCAAGGAAATGCCCATTGAACCTCTAATGACCATGGCCGGTAAATGTAAAAAATGTTAAGCTATGACAACCGAATTAATGCAACAGCAAATAAGCGAGCTTAATCAAAAAGTTGATTTACTGCTCGAATACATCACCGAACAACGCCAAAAGCGTCAGGTATGGGACGACCTTGCCGACGATTTGTATCGTGTTGGAAACGATGCCTTTAAAACAGCCGTTAAAGAATTTGACAATCGTGGTGTAGAACTGGATATGGATCAGGTAAAAATGATGATATTCAGCTTTTTGAAAAACATTGAAACATTCAATACCTTGCTGACCATGCTTCAGAGCGTTACTGATTTTGCAAAAGACGCTTCACCTATTGTAAAAGAAATGATCATTGACCTCACATACGAAATGGATCGTTTGGAAAAAGCAGGCGTATTCGATTCGCTCAAAACAATTTTGCAAAACATCAGCAATCCGCAGTTTTTACAAACGGTAGCAAATATTACATCGGTTTTGAACAATACCAAACCCGACGAAAAACTCGACAACAAATCGCTGTTCAAAATCATGAAAGAGATGCGCAGCCCCGAAGTACGTCGAGGGTTATCGTACGGGCTCAGAATAGTAAAAGAATTATCAAAATAAAATGTTAAACAATAAAAAACAATTATTATGGCAACAAAAGTTTTAGCAGGAATCACCGTCGAAGTTACCGACGAAGGTTATTTAACCGATGCTGGCAAATGGACTCCCGAAATGGCAGCTGAAATCGCAAAAGAAGAAGGCATCAGCCTGAGTCAAAAACATATGGATGTTCTGAATTACATCCGCGACAAAGCTTTGAAAGGCGAAACCCTCACTATCAGGGCAATCGGAAAATCAGGAATTGTTGATATTAAAGGGTTTTACGAACTATTTCCGGGTGCACCCTTGAAACTGGCTTCTAAAATAGCCGGCATTTCAAAACCAACCTCCTGTGTTTAATCATTAAACAAAAAAACTATGCAAAAAGAAGAATTCCCATTAAAAAAAGTATGCATCATTTGCGCCAAAGGCACGATTGAAGATGTGTACGCAACCCTGGTCATGGCCAACGGAGCCGTTATGGAAGGTATTGAAACCAAAGTCTTTTTTACCTTTTTCGGATTGGACGCCATTACCAAAAAACAAATTAAAAAAATCCATACTTCAACCGTCGGGAACCCTGCAATGCGAATGCCGGGCGGACTTCCATTCCCTACCTTGCTTGGCATGCTGCCCGGAGTTGAGGCCGGTGTTTCAGCCATGATGAAAAGCCAGATGGAAAAACTTGATATTCCTACCATCCCCGAATTTCTGGAAATGATTACCGCAGGTGGCGGCGAAATTTTTGCCTGTAAACTGGCTATGGAAATGTTTAAACTAAAAAAAGAAGATTTAGTGGAAGAAGTAAAAGCCGTTCTTACGGTCGGTGATTTTTACGGACTTTGCGGAGGCCAGGGAACACAGATTATTTTCACATAACGACAAACCATCATTATGTTTGAAAAAGGCGCAGACAGTTAGTTTGTGCCTTTTTTTAATCGAAAACCAAGGTTTTTGTATATTCTGCTTCGGGTTCCTTTACTAAAAATAAATCCAATTGTTGGCTATTTTTAAAACCACCCAGTTTGTGCTTGTATGTGTGGAATAATTGAGGGTTTTCTATTTCAATTCTATTTACATATTATTTCTTTTTCATTCTTAGTTTTTATCTCTGAAAAAGAAACTTCTACAAAATCATCAGAATCTAAAACGATTTCTTCATTTTTATATTTTTTAATTACTTTATTGATAGCCTCATCAATATCTGATGCATTTACTTTAATCATTTTTTGAAAAGTTTCTGTTATTTCTATTTCATATTTTTTCATGTCTTTTTATAATTTCCTCTTTTTGTGAATTCTATAAATCCTTTATCTCTTAAAAATTGTAACTGCTGCCGTATTTTATCTTTAATAAAATTATTTTCGGGATGCCTAAATTTGAGTTCTTTTTCAAATTCATACATCTGTTTAAGTGAAAATTCATTATTTGTAATTTTTTCAACACAGTTTAGAATATCTATCAGCCATCCACGACTTTCTAAATTATTTGTTTGAAGTAACTTTGTTCTTTTATAATTTTCAATAACCACTTTTCTGTCTATTTCTGTATTATCTCTAATTATAAAAATCCTTCCTTTTTCAGGAATATTATCAAGATTAATATTACATCCAACCCAGCCAGCTCTTCGTGCATTTTCCGATAAAGGTTTTCTTTTTTCGATGATAGTGGGAGTAAAAAAATAATTTGGAATTAAAACAAAATTATTCACAACAAAATTGCTGTAAGTCAAAAAGAAAAAATTAGGATTTTGTAAAGAAGTAATACGAGAAATCATTGTATCATAAGCACCATCAACGATTTTTCTTCCTAATTTCCCTGTCTTGCTTTCTTTACTCTTTAATTCGAAGTCAGACTTGCACTTTTCACAAAAGAAATCTGCAACAGGGAGGTTTGCTTTATATTGTGTTAACGCCGGGGTTCCACATATAGGACAAAATAAATTTCTTGTAACCCAATCTTCGGTTAATACACGAATACATTGTGAAGCGCTTTTGTAATGTATTATGTTGTTGTAATTAAGGTTTAAATTCATTATTATAAATCAATATATGCAAATTTAATCTATTTTTTGCACAATTGACTTTACTTTAATGTTTTGTTAACAAAATTATTTCAACAAATTCTATATTTCATCAAACACAGGAATTTCCTCTAAGAAATTCCATTTTGAACTGTCGAAATACATGCAATAATGAGAAATTCCATTGGTTATAAGCAGATATGGAGCCTGTTGATGCTGGTTATATAACGATGCCTGTCCAACGGTTTTTGCGCTGAGTGTAACCGAAGGAGCTTTACATTCGCAAAGGAGAATGGGCTTTGCTTCTTTTGAAAAAGCCGCCACATCCACACGAAAAGGCTTGCCTGAAATTGTCAATCCATATTCTACCTGCAGAAGCGAAGGCGGATATTTTCTTTGCTTAACCAAATAATGAATCAGGTGTTGTCGAACCCACTCTTCAGGAGTCAATGCAACCATTTTACGACGAATGACATCGAAAATAAAAAGCTGGCCGTTTTGCTGCTTAATGGAAAATTCGTATTCGGGAAAATTCAGTGTCGGATATTTGGTCATTTTTTAATGTAATTATTAAAAAACTTGGTCTGCTTCGACATGCTCAGCACGATCCTTTCTTTATTAATTTTTATCATGCCAACCGGTCTTTATTCTGACTAATAAAATCTTTCCATGTGCGAGGCTTTTTCTCCGTATCTTTCACCACATTCTGAAAAGAGTGGCAAACGGCAACAGCCAAAGCATCCGTGGCATCAAGAAAGCGTGGCATCTCCTCGAAATGCAGTAATTTCTGTATCATGGCAGCGACCTGTTCTTTCGAAGCATTTCCGTTTCCGGTAAGGCTTTGTTTTATTTTTCTGGGCGAATACTCGTAAACAGAGAGTTTATGCGATAATGCGGCTGCCATGGCAATTCCCTGTGCCCTGCCCAGTTTAAGCATTGATTGTACATTCTTACCAAAAAAAGGAGCTTCAATAGCAAATTCCTGCGGATGAAATTCATTAATCAGCATATCAACGCGTTCAAAAATGTGTAAAAGACGATCGAAATGTTCGGGATATTTTTTCAATTCTATTACACCTAAGGTAAGCAATGTAGATTTATTATTCTGAACTGAAATCAACCCGTAACCCATAATCTGTGTCCCGGGGTCGATGCCAAGTATGATTTTATCATTGTTTGCCATGCCCAAAGTTAGTGAATTCTTTCCATTTTGAAATCACAATTCCCAGAGCAATCAGTAAAAAACCAATCAATGCATTGATGGTAATTTTTTCGCCCAGAATACCTGTTATGAAAATCAATGATAAAAAGGGTGAAAGAAAAATATAAATACTGATTTTATCGGCTCTTGAAGCGGTCTGCAAAGCCATCATCCACAACAGGAACGTAATTCCCATTTCAAAAATCCCAACATAAATAGCGGCCACAAACGATTCTGAAATTTCAAATCTTGGAAATCCAACTATAAATGAATATACAGTAATATATAAACTACCAAACAGAAAATTGACAAAGAGTTTCTGTATCGGCGGACGTTGGTCTTTCAGGTTTAAAATCCAGTATGAAGCCCATATTAGGCTGCTTCCGGCCGCAAGAATAACTCCAAAAATTTTCGAATCAGCTGAATCAGAAGGTGCTCCGTTTGAAATGAACATAACGCCGGAAAATGAAACCAACAATGCCACAAATGCCATCCACGATAATTTCTGACGAAGAAAAACAGCAGCAAAAAAGACTAAAACCACCGGCCAGGTGTAGTTTAGCGGCTGTGCCATATAAGCAGGCAAAATGCTGTATGCTTTAAGTAAAACTAGATAATAAATAAAAGGATTGAGTGCTCCCATCAACATGGAAGCTATCCATTGCTTTGGTTTTAGATTAAAAGCGGTAGAAAACTCGCCCTTTATAAGTAAAAAAACTGCAAAAACGATTGTACTAACCATTGTAGCAGTAAAGAGCAACTGATAAAATGGCATTCCTTTTAATGCAAGCTTAAATGCTGTAGCTACCGTGCTCCAAAGCAAAACAGAAGCCAGCGCCAGAAAAGTTGCTTTTTTGTCATTCGTCATGGAGTAAGTGTCGGAGTTAAATCGTCGAAATCCTGTTTGTCTTCAATAATATCACCGCGAAGAATACGGAAACGCCTACGGGCTTCGTCAGCATAAAAGCTTCCCGGATACTGGGTAAAAATCATTTCAAGGTATTGTTTGGCTTTCTCATTATCCTTTAACGAATACTGGTAAATATTGGCCAGTTTATAGGCAGCCTGGGGAGCCGTCACCTCAGTTTTAAAACGATTAACAATAGTATCGTACATCGGAATAGCCTGTTCGAATTTATTGAATTTTACAAACAGATCTCCTTTTCTCAAAAAACCATCGTCAAAGAGAGAATATGCATCTTTATTTACTAGTATAGAATCATAGCAAAGCATTGCCAGACTATCCTGATGCTTGAAAGCATAATAATCGCCATTGGAAAAGGTTTTTAAAGTTCTCTGGCTGGAATCTGCTTCTAAGTTTTCGCTGATGAATTGAGACAAAGCAAAAGCATCATTGGCAATGAGTTTAGAAGTAGATGCTTTCAACACATCCATTTGTGCCTGTGCCCATAAAAAATCACCGGTGTAATAAGCCAGGTATGCTTTTTTGAATTTTGCTTCATGAGCAACCGGCTCATTGGCGTTGTTTTTTTCAACCTGTGTGTATAAAATAGTTGCATCCCAGACATCACCATTCATCAGTGTCAAATCGCCAAGTAATATTTTGGCTTCACTAATCTGACCGGGAGCATATATATTCGCCGTATTGACTAACTGCTGAAGCATCTGGATACTGGCATCCACCTTGTTTAAGTAATATGCTTTTATCCTTGCCAGCGCCATAATAACAGAGAATGTCCCTTTATTGTTTCCCGAGTTGGCGAGGTATTGTTCCAGCGACTGTTCCAGTTCAACAATTTTACTTTTTTCCACATTATTTTCATCAGTAATCTGCTGGTAAAGAGTTAGAAGATATTCGCTTTTTGCATCAAAATACCAGGCTCCTTTCGACCCTTTGTCAATAATATACTGGTAAGCTTTTAAAGCAGTGGTATAATCTTTATTTGAAAGTGCTGTCTGGGCTAAAGTATAAACGCGACTTCCGTCTTCTTTATTCCGCTTATCCATAGCTATGGCAAAAGTCAATGCCTTGCCAAATTGCATTTGTTGAGTATAAAGCCATATAAGCAATTCACTAAAGATTTGAGCATCCGGATTTTTTTGTGTCTGCAAAATCAGTTTTTCCTGAAAAACCAAAACGAGGTTTTTATCTTCACTGGAATAAACACTTTGTTGCAGGCGGCTTTGAACGGTCTGAAGCATAGAGCTGTTTTCATTG
>CAZDUU010000038.1:0-8612 GCA_964508675.1 uncultured Bacteroidales bacterium
TGTAGCTTTGGTTTTCAATACTGATTTTAATATATTATCCAGAGGATACAAATTAGTTTCAAAGTCCTTTGTAGTAGCATCTGCTGTTAAAAAATAGAATTTTTTACTTCCGGTTTCCTGAAGGATAATGCCATTTAAAATTATCAACAATTCATTTTTTGTAGTCTGCTTTACTACAATTGAATCAAGGTATCGTTGAATGTATTCAGGCGATATTTCACTATTCAGAAAATTTCTGACAGTTACAGATTTAAATAATTTCTGTTCCTGCATTTTCAGTAAACTTAGCAGTTTTGTAGGATTGTCCTTGGGCAAATCGCTATTCCACTTCTTTTCGGCATATTTCTGAACAGAAAGATTTAATATAGTAAGATCCCTTTCCTGTTTATAAGTTTCTAAATCGAAGTAAGAGACCATTAATTCGGGAGAAATGACAAAGTCTTCGGAATTTGGCTTAAAGGCAGCTAGTTGTACTTCGCTGTTATCATAATCAAGATAAACTTCATAATTAATTTCAATATTTTTGTTGTAATTTACTTTTACAGACAACGGCTTGACAACTTCTTTCTTATTGTTTATAAGCCTGGTATATTCATTTTTGTTTAAAAACAGGTGAACAATATTGTACTCATTGCCTTTAATTTCAAAACTAACTGGTAAAATACGCTTTGTTGAAATATAAGGATTTTGCGTAGGATTGTTTATCATTACCTGAATAGGATTATTATAGGCAATGATGGGTTTTTCGATATTCAGCGGAACTATTTTTAAGACACTTACATTCCATATTTTGACTGTTTTATCGACCGCCCCGCTAATAAGTTGCCTGCCATTCGGGCTAAACACGATGGTTCTTATCCCAAGGCTATGTCCCTTCAGTTGATAAAGAGTATTACCGGTCTCAACGTCCCAGATTCTTATAATATTATCATTTCCGCCGCTGGCCAGATATTTTCCATCAGGACTAAATGCCAGAGCATAGACTGCATCTGTATGTCCTTTAAATGTTCTGACTAAGGAGCCTTTTTGAGCATCCCAAAGTTTTATATTATTTTCAAGCCCGGCAGTAGCAATATATTTACCATTAGGGCTATATGAGACTATTTCTATAGGGAAAGAAGATGTTTTTACGCTAAAGAGTTCTTTGCCCGCAGCTATGTCCCATAACTTCAGCAATTGATCATAGCCTCCGGTTGCTATTTTGCTACCATCTGGGCTGAACGCTAAGGACCTTACACACTGGCCATGACCCGAAAGATTTTTGAGATTAATTCCCGTAGGCACATACCAGAAATGAATTCCCATATCCCACCCTGCACTTGCAACCAAATTCCCTTGTGGGTTAAATGAAACCGAGCGGGTAGCCTGTTCATGTCCATAATACCGACGAATTATTTTCCCTTTATTGATATCCCAGAGTTTAACAGTTTTATCCCAGGAACCGGCCAATAAATAATTACCATCGGGACTAAATGCAATGCTGACATCACCCTCACCTTTGTCGTCCAAAATATTTTTAACTTCAAAACTTACAGCATCAAAAATATGTATCTGTTTGTTTGCATGTACAACCCCGAAAGATTTTCCGTTGGGATTGTATGCAACCTGAATAACAGATTTCGGTAAATCAATAGATTTAATTAGGTTAATCTGTGCTTTTGACAGAATTGTTACGCAAGTTAAAACTATAATCAGTATTATTCGCATCAGATTAATTAAAAGAGCAAATATAAAGCATTTTTTGATAGAATTATCACTTATTTTCTAACAATAAACCATTATTGAAAAAAGAAAATAGTTTGCATAATATTAGTTCAAAACACTTCTTGTTGTTAAATTAATGGACTCTATTTTGGGAATTCTAATGGTTACTAATGTTCCCAATGCTTTAGAAGCATCGACCTTATCTATTATTTCAGAAATATTAAATTCAATATTTGTCTTAAATATTTTATTGTAAGTTTCAATTCTGTTTTTAGTAAGTTTAAGACCATGTGAAACGTGGTTTTCGCTCTTATTATCATTGTTATAACTCAGCCCCACTCCATTATCAATTAATTCGCAAATAATAAAAGTATCATATTCTGAGAGATTTATCTCTATAAAACCACTTTTGTTCATTTCGTTTAAATTCATGATTCCATGCCAGATTGAATTTTCTACAAAAGGCTGAAACAATAATGGTGGAACCTGATATTTCATTAAATCAAAATCCGACTTTTTACTTATTCGAAACGTGAATTTGTTTTTCAATCTCATTTGCTCCAGGTCGAGATATAGTTTTAAAGATTCTAACTCAGAATATAAATTGATGGATTGCTGTTGAGAATTATCCAATATTATGCGTAAAAGCTTTGAAAAGTTTGAAATATATCTGTTAGTAGATAAATAATCATTCTGGCTCAAATTATATTGAATGGAGTTTAAAATATTAAAAATGAAATGGGGATTCATTTGGTTTGCCAATGCCTGCATTCTATATACATACATTTGATTTTCAAGTATCACTTGTTTTTTTTCCATCTTCGATTTAACCAGAAAATACGCAAAAGTTAAGATTAAAACCAGAAGAATAAATGCAAACAAATAAAAATATACCTGAAATTCTTTATTCTTCAATTCATTACGTTTTTGGTTTAATTCGTAATCTTTAAGTTTTTGCTCTTTAATGAGGCGTTCTATTTTAACATCTTTTTCTGCATCATTCATATCTACCAGCACTTTGCTGAGCCGTTCCCTGTATTGGGCGCTATTTATACTATCTGAAAGCTGGTGATATAAAACAAGATATTTATATGATTTTTCATAATTGTTTTTTTTGTGATAAACTTCTGTCAAATAAGAATATGCATACATTTGCTGGGTTTTATCGTTATTTTTATTCGCAATATCCAACATTTCAACAGCAAGCTTTTCCGCATTTTCCAGCTTTCCGGTTTCAATATATAATTCACTGAGATTTCCCAACGATATGCATAAACTTCTTTTATTATCTCCTTTACTCTTTAATTCAAGTGCCCATTTCATGTAAAATAAAGCGGAATCATATTGTTTTTGCTCTTTATAGAGATTTCCAATGTTATTTAATGTAGAGACTAGCTTAAGAGTATGATTATTTTTTTGATAAATCTGTTTTGCTCTGTAATAGCTCAATAATGCATCGCCTGACTTGTTAAGTTTATTCAATACAGCACCATAGTTATTGTATGCATTGGCCAATGTAACTGAATCACCAGACTGAAGCAAATATTTAATACTTTTTGATATTTCTTTTTCCGCTTTTTCGTATTGCTCTGAATTATAGTAACATCTTGACAAATTTATTGCAATTTTACTTGAAAGAGAATTGTCATGATTTTTTTCAGCATAAGTCTGAGCCTGTTTAAAATAATTTATTGCTTTAAAAAAGCTATCTCTGGCAAATTCAAGATTTCCAAAATTTATCAGGAGGTTTGCTTTATTATGATCATTACCAATTAAGCTAAATATTTTTTTTGAAGCTTTCAGATACAATTCTGATCTTATAAAATCGCCTCTGCTTGAATAAAAATATCCAAGCTCATTGAAAGCTTCCCCGGCAAAGTAAAAATTTTGACTATGACGGGAAAAACTAACAACATCGTTATATAAAAAAAGTGCTGAATCGCTGTTCTGATATACAAGCGAAGAAGCTTTTTTCAGAAAAGAATCACACAATAATGAGTCTAAACGTCTTGACTGGGCATTGATATTTAATAAAAAGACTAAGAAGAAAACTATAATTAATAAAAATCGCATATTTTATAAATTATCATCTCTGTTCCATTCAGCGTATGAATTAGCTGTTTCCCACAATTTAATACTATAAAGTTCAACATTTTTGGGAAGAAGTTCTCGGATTACTTTAGCAAATTCGACGACCATATTCTCACAGGTCGGCTGGTAGGATGTAATATGCCTGCGGTCGAACATCTGCTCGGTCTGCAATAAAGTATCATGTTTTGAACGTTCACTGATGACCAGCGAATGATCCATCTTATCAACAATAGCTCCGTTTACTATTTTCTTCAGATCACCAAAATCTATTACCATTCCATACTTCACATCGTTCACATCGCTGTTGGGTTGTCCTATTACGGTTACCTGCATAATATAACTATGTCCGTGAATATTTTTACATAGACCATCATAATTCCATAGTGCATGAGCCATTTCAAAGCGAAATTCTTTTGTAACTCTGACTTTTGTCATATCATTTATATTTTAGTACTTTTGTCCAAATTTCAAGTTTTAAAAATAACAATTTTTTATGAAGTTTAAAACTATAACAACTATCTTTATTGTCTTCTTTTTTTGTATTAAATCAGGTATAGGGCAAAATGACAGCATTAAACCCAAGTCTCCTGTAGTGTTTGGCAGTATTTATCCTGGCTTTGTTTCAACTTTTTCATCTAAAGACAAACCAAATTATGGTTTTGAAATGAACACCGCTTTAGTTGGTTTTAAAACTGATTTTGCCGGTAAAGCCACTGCAATACTTATTTACGATGTAACTAAAACTACCAGCGACATTGTGGTCCGTGACAGCAACAATACTGCACAATCAGTAAGCTTTTTCAAAGGAAGTGATTACACTGCTTTTCTTAAACAGGCTGAAATAAACTGGCGGCCTAAAAAAAACATTGAACTTGCATTCGGCCAACTACTAAATGAGCAATATTTAACAGTACAGGATAAATTTTGGGGGTATCGTTATGTTGCTTATACTTTTCAAGAAAGATATAAATTTGGCAACCAGGCTGACTTTGGATTCAGAGCAGCATTTGTAAACGATAACTGGCGAATTTCAACAACTATTTCAAACGGCGAAGGTCCTTTGTATAAACAAGACAGCGATGGAAGGCTAATGTATGCCCTCAATGCCGAATACCGCCCTAACAAAAATTTCATTTTTAAGGTTTATGGAGACATATATCCGGGAGACAAAATTGATCGTAGATGTCTGTCTGCATTCATGGCCTATGGAACCGATAAATATCGTATAGGAGTTGAAGTCTGCGCGGTTGAAAATGACAAATGGAATGAAAAATATGATTATCTTGGCTATTCAGGATTCTTTTCGTATAAGGTTGCCGAAAAATGGAATCTTTTTGTTCGCGAAGATTTTTTAGACAAAAGCTATTTATACAGTAATAAAACCTCTATCAGTTTTGCTGGTGTTCAATACGAACCGGTCAAAAATTTTAATATTGCTTTGAATTATCGTTTAATTAAAGACAAATCAACTGAATATCATCAAATTGCTCTAAACGTAGGAATAAAATTCTAGCGTTTACATTTTTGAATACAGTCCAGAATATTAGCTATTCTTTCGTGACTGATGGTATAAAAAGTATTTTTCCCTTTTCTTTTAGCACAAACAACACCTCTTGATTTCATAATACCCAAGTGATGTGAAGCAGCTGACTGTTCAATATTTAATAGCTCATGAATTTCTGATACTGTTAATGCTTTTCCATTTTGTAATAATTTAAGCATCGCAATCCGGACAGGATGAGCCATGGCTTTCAACATTTCAGACGCATCATTAAGAGATTCTATATCAAGAAGTTCTACTTCGTTTGTCATAACACATATTTTTATGCAAATATATACATATGTTTTTGTATTAAATATGTTTTATATCATATTTTGAAATAGTTTTGTACATCGTTGTTCATTCAGAAAAAAAATTGTAGGTTTGGAGTCAAATTATGAAAACAATTGATTCAATAAAGAAACCGGTTAATGATGATTTGAAAAAGTTTGATGATTTTTTTTCATCATACCTCAAAAGCAATGCATCAATTCTAAATATCATCACATCGTATGTATTAAAAACAAAGGGAAAACAAATCAGACCTATATTGGTTTTTCTTTCAGCCAAGCTTTTTGAAAATGTAAACAAATCCACATATCATGCTGCTTCGCTTATAGAGCTCATGCACACTGCAACCCTTATTCACGATGATGTTGTTGATAATTCTTATGAACGAAGAGGCATGTTTTCAGTTAATGCTCTTTGGAAAAACAAAGTAGCCGTTCTGATTGGTGATTATTTTCTGGCTAAAGGTCTTTTGCTTGCCGTGGAAAAAGGCGAAGTGAAATTACTTGAGGTAGTTTCAGAAGCTGTTAAAGAAATGAGCGAAGGAGAACTTCTTCAGATTGAGAAAGCACGTAAACTCAATATAAACGAAGATCTGTATTACAGCATTATTCGTAAAAAAACCGCTACCCTGCTTGCTGCTTGTACATATGCCGGTAGTATTTCGTCAGGTGCCTCGCCCGAAGACTGCCTAAAGATGAAAGAAATGGGCTATCATTTAGG
Organism: uncultured Bacteroidales bacterium; assembly: GCA_964508675.1. Classification (GTDB taxonomy): domain Bacteria; phylum Bacteroidota; class Bacteroidia; order Bacteroidales; family GWA2-32-17; genus Ch61. The sequence goes on from CAZDUU010000038.1 coordinate 6,347, forward strand.
TATGGCCTTCCAGATTAAGGATGATCTTTTCGATTTCAACATGGACAATAAAACAGGAAAACCGGCTGGCAATGACATCAGGGAACAAAAATACACGCTCCCGCTTATTCACACATTCAAATCATGTAACGGGACAGAGAAGAAACATTTATTTAAGCTTTTAAAGCAGTTCGAAAAAAATAAAAACAGCATAAACGAAATCAATACTATTATTTCAGAACATAAAGGTTTTGAGTACACGGAACAGGTAATGCAGGATTACATTCAAAAAGCAAAAGACATTCTTAATTCGTTTCCACAAAACGAGGCTAATCAGGCACTCATGTTATTGGTCGATTATATTGTAGAAAGAAACAAATAAGACAAAAATTATCAAGAAAGCCAGAATTCGGAAAATAGAAGTTAGATAATAAAGTAATAATTTATTAACTGATTTTTAAATTATAACACTATTACAGCGCTTTAATAATTTCAATAAAATCATTGGCTTTTAATGATGCTCCGCCTATTAATCCGCCATCAATATCGGATTGCGAGAACAACGTTTTTGCATTGGCAGCATTACAACTGCCTCCATACAAAATGGATATTTCGGAAGCTGTTTTTACGCCATACTTTTCAGCAAACAACGAGCGGATATACGCATGCATTTCCTGGGCCTGTTCAGGGGTTGCTGTTTTTCCGGTTCCGATAGCCCATACGGGTTCGTAAGCAACAACTATTCTCAAAATATTTTCTTCGTCCAAGTGAAAAAGGCTTTCGGTGAGTTGTTTTTTTACCACTTCAAAATGCTTATTACTTTCTCTTTCTTCGAGCCTTTCGCCAATACAAAAAACAGGTTTTAAAATATTCTTCAGACATAACTCAACTTTAAGCTTAAGCTCTTCGTTTGATTCATTAAAATACTGACGACGTTCTGAATGCCCGATAATAACGTAATGTGCCCCGGTTGAACGAATCATTTCAGCTGAAACTTCGCCGGTATAAGCACCTTTTTCCCATTTGGCGCAATTCTGCGCTGCAACCGAAATCTTTTTAAAATCAACGGAATCTACTACTTTACCGATATGTGTAAAAGGAGTTCCCAGTATTACTCTTTTATTTTCAAGATCGTAATCTTTTACAAAATCATTGATAGCTTTGGCTAATGAAACACCTTCGTCGAGTTGGGTATTCATTTTCCAGTTTCCGGCTGCAATACGTATTCTCATAACTTATTTTTTTAAAGTAATATTTTCTAATTCATTCTGGTCGGGAAAATCAAAATAAGACCATTTTTTAATAACTGTTCCGTTTTTCAACAGCATCAACCCTGGATTGCTGCGAACCATCGATTTCAATGTAGTTTCATCGCACATATAAAAGGTGAACGGAATCTTATTTTTTACAATAAAGGTATCAATATATTCCTGCAATGATGATGAAAGAGCATAAAACAGGATTTGATGATTCAATGCATAATTATAAAGTGTGTTTACTTTTTCAATATTTTTATTTGAAGCTTTTTCCACTTTCGAGCTGGTAAAAATAAGCACATAACCGTTGTAATTTAAAGCTGTATCAACATAATTATTGTTTTGTTTATCAAAAATATTAAAATCGTGAATGGGAGGTGTAAATCCTCTTTTAATCAGCTTGGGTTCAGAAATGCTTACATATTTATATTTTGTACCGGTGCCCCAATAGGTTGAATCAACGGTATATTTGTTTACATCAATTTCAATCTGTTTACCGTTTGTAGTATCTTTTAACGTTATCATCTGAGCATACTCGTCTTTAGGTGCACCTTCGGGAGCTTTCATCAAATCGGGCAAATGGGTGCCTTCTTTAAAAGGTAAAAAATCAATCATAGGAAGATGTGCAAAGGAATACCAAATAACAAATCCCACTAATAAAACACCTACTCCCACTATATTCCATTGCATCATACACGAGAATTTCGGGTTAAATTTCTTGCGTTGCCAGAATACTAAAATTGTAGGAATAATAATTACGATATTTTTGAAAAAAGTCTGCCAATTGGTAAGTTTAATGGCATCGCCAAAACAACCGCAGTCTGAAACCGGGTTTTTCAAAGCTAGCCAAAGAGTAAGCGGTGTAAAAAAGGACATAAAAATCAGTGCTCCCAACGATCCCAGTTTTATTTTTGAATTGGTCAACAATGAAAAACCGATAATAAATTCGGCAATAATCATTACCACTCCTAACGAAAAAGCCCACGAAACCAAGAATTCCAGTCCAAGAGCATTAAAATAATCTGTGAATT
>CAZDUU010000039.1:0-8581 GCA_964508675.1 uncultured Bacteroidales bacterium
AAGCTTGTGCCTATCGTTTCGTCGGGAAAAGCAGCCTCTGTAATTATCAGAAAATGGTTATCCAATTATAATTATTTACCTGATGCGATTGTTGTAGAAGGGCCAATGGCAGGTGGTCACCTGGGTTTTAAAAAAGAACAACTTTTTCAGGATGAATTTAAGTTGGAGAAATTAATTCCTGAAGTTTTATCTTCCATTAAACCTTTTGAAATAGAGGCCGGAAAGAAAATACCGGTTATTGCGGCAGGAGGAATATATACAGGCGAAGATATTTATCGTTTTATTAATATGGGAGCTTCTGGTGTTCAAATGGGGACACGCTTTGTTACTACAGTTGAGTGTGATGCCTCTGATGAATTTAAGCAGATTTACCTAAACGCAAAAGAAAATAATATTGATATAATTAATAGCCCAGTAGGAATGCCGGGTCGGGCAATTGAAAATAAATTTTTAATAGACGTAAAAAGCGGGCTTAAAAAGCCTTTTAAATGTCCCTATCATTGTATCATAACCTGTGATTATAAAAATGCGCCATACTGTATTGCAAATGCCTTGATTAATGCCAAAAACGGAAGAATGAATCATGGTTTTGCTTTTGCCGGTGCAAATGCTTACAAAGCAGATAAAATAATAACAGTAAAAGAGCTTATTGATTTATTAATTGCTGAATACTAAACCATGGTTTAGTAACCGGTTTTTCTTCTATTCCATAAAGTTTGTGTTCAGCATCGTACTGTTTTCTTTCTTTTTACAACCGAATATCATATTAAGCCCCATTCTGAGGTTTATATTTCGGGTTGACTGTGGCCATATAAATCCAAAAACATTGTCGCTGGCCATATACCATTGATACCACCCGAACTTAAGAGCAAATCCCAATCCCACATTAGTAAATGTGTTGTTTTGTACCGTATAGCTGATGGAGCTGCTGAACCATTTTGTAAAACGGGCATTTCCACTTAAAGTTAGAGCAGCATGCACACGTCTTAAATAGTATTCGCCACGGAACAATGCTCCTACGTTATATTTTTCTTTAAACTGATATGTTGCTCCTAAATACAATTTTGAAGGAAGCCAATAATTATAGGCTTTATTTATCAGTGTCGGATCAAAAAGTTTAATAACCGAATCTCTGAAAGCATCTGCATGAGCTTCAATTACAGAATCGTCTTCCTGAAAGTATGGCTGAATATCCCAGCCGTCAAAATAAAATTCACCCTGAGCTTTTAATCCGTCAGCATTCTGTTTATATCTGATAAACCCAAAATCGAGTAAACTTCCGTAAAAAGTCAGTTTGCTGTTAAATATATATTTTGCACCTAAATCAATGGCGAACCCTTTATTTTTTTTGTTAAAGAAAACCTTTTTTATGGCATCTTTAAATTCCATGTCATCAGGATTTAGTACAGTATCTGCATCAAACATCAGTGAATCGTTCAGATAATCGTATTCAAATTTAGTTATATCAAAAAAAGGTTGGCTTGAATGAACTTCCATATCGGCATCAAAAGTATATGCAAAATCATCCTGATCTGTTTTCCATGTCAGTTGGTCGTTTTTGAACCATAAATTTGCTTTTCCGAACAATAATTTGGCTCTTCCTCCAACAGTCCACTTACTATTAATACTTGTGGCTGCTCCAATATAATATTCCCTGTGCCAGTCAATATTTGCTCCCAGGTAACTCAGAAAAGCCTCGTTACCCAACAATGATTTTCCATTTCCTTCCCATCCCAGCACTGCCAGATCTTTTGGAATGCTTATCATAGCATTGATTTTATCGTTTACTCCAAAACTAAAATACCAGTTTTTCCAAATATAGCTGAGGTTAATCCATGGTATTTGTGTTTCAAATCCGACATAATTGACTTTTCTCATTTTATCAATCAAATTCGGAAAATCGAAAATTAATGAATCACTGTTTACTCCGGTTCCTTTGTGAATAAATTGCTTATAGCTGAATCCATTGTTATTATAATTCAGATAAAGCGGGGGGATTATCTGGCCCGAAACTGGAACTAATAACCCACTGATGGTTATTTTACAAGGTCCGTAAATGGCAGGATTAGTAATGTTTGCCTGAGGAACAGACATAAAATACATGGTTTGGTTTTGCTGCGCCCATGTGGCAGTAGTAAAAATTAAACCGACGATAAAAAATGTTAGCTTCTTCATTTCCAATTCCTCCTATTTTTTACTAAAGTCAGTTTGAGTATTAATTTTTGCCTGAACCTGAACACCCAGTTTTACATCTAAATAGTTATCAGAATAAAAGCGCACATTGGTTGTCCCGTGATTTACTGTGCTGATGTATCCTCTGACTAAGACTTTTTTTACATCGAGCAAACCTGCAAGTCGCGTTCCGGTATATGTTACCTGTGTAATCTTTCTTGTTGCCTGAATAACTTTTCCGCTACCATTAATTACACCACTCTGAACCACTTCCATATTTTGGGGTGTAAACATAGAGTCAATGACATTATAAAGTGAATCGGTAAAATAAAGCTGTACTCCGGCTTCGGTGGGCATGGCATTTAACATGTTTATGTTAAACCTTACATAATCTATGTTGTTTAAGTCAACAACAGAGTCTTTATAGTTTTCGGCAAAGTCAAATTCAACCGTGTCCTGTAAAACCCATTTGGTAGAACGCCCCCACAAAGGCAATTCAACTTCAAGATTTACTGCAAAACGACTGGTATCTGTAAGAAAGTTATACTGACTTGTCGTTGGCGGGTTCATACTGGCAGTAGTTCTCAAATAAAAATATCGCGGGTTGTTGTAAATAATATCTCTTATAGCAGGAAAGTTATTGGTGTCAAGTACAACATTTGTAATTTCATTACTTCCCGGAATTGTTGGAGCATTTATTATTAAAGGATTAAACTGCGATGGTATAGAATATGGATAGTAAGTCTGATCGCTTGAAGAATAAATTTTAAAATCTGTAAATAATGCGCCTAACGGAACTCCAAAAGAATTATATAAATGTAACTTTATTTTGGGGTCCATAAAGAAAAGCTGACCACTTAATGCGTTGTTAAAGATTTCCACATTTACGGTATCTTCCTGTACGGGAATAACACGGTTTCCAAAATAACCGTAAATAAGCTTATATTGCAAATTACTAAAAGACATATTTACCTGTGCCTGATCAGTGGGAGAAACAGCATTTCCGGAATTGGTGAGTGTTAAGGTTACCTCACAAACCAATTGATTTGATGTTGGTGTTGTATATTGGTAATCAGTTAAATCGTTAAACGAGTTGTTGTAAGTAAAACCGTTTGAGGAAGTAATATTTACGGTTTTTGAATATGGAAGACCATTTTTTCGTATGGTGGGAAAAGTAACGCTTAATAATCCGGTATGATGAAAGCTTGAGTTGAGATCTAATGTAAATGTTCCTGTTTTAAAAATAATACTGTCAAAAGCATCACTGGGCATCTGAATTTGAAGCGTATATTGAAATGTTTTGGTAGAAACCACTGGGCTTGTAGTTGGGAAACCCTGACTTGTAAAATCACTAGCCGAAAAACCTTGTGAAAGTGATTGATTTGGAATATTAACATATTGCGCAGCCGGAAGTGAAAAAACCTGCTTATTGTAAATCAGATATAAAAAATGTGTGGAATCTTCCATAAACAAGTGCTGAACATCATAATCCTGCAATAAGTCTTTTAATGTAAGGGTGCTGTGAACAGCCGGAGCTGCCATATTCGGATTCCAGTTAACCTGATCGGATAGCTTGTCAAAGTCGAAATAGTCTTTAATACAGCCTGTTAACAAAGACAGTAATCCTATTGTTATTAAAAGTTTTTTAGGCTTCATAAAAATTAAAATTTTATTAATGACGAATATTCTTTACAAAAGGTTGATTACAAAATTACGATATTTCTTTGTAAAATAAATTACGTTCAACTGGAATAAATTTTTCGTTTTCAATAAGAGTTTTAAGTTCTTGTTTTGATATAGAAGGCTTTTGTTCTTCACTTCCGGCCATGGAATAAATTCTTGTGCTGTCATAAATGGTTCCGTCTATATCGTCAGCACCGGCATATAAAAGCAATGCAGCTTTTTCTCTCCCAAGCATAGGCCAGTAAGCTTTTAAATGATGAATATTATCTAAAAAGATACGACTTATAGCAAATAACTTTAAATCTTCAGTAAAAGGAAGCTCATTTAAATGTGATAAAAAATTATACTGTTTTCTGAATTTCAATGGAATAAAGCAATTAAATCCATGAGTTTCATCCTGAAGGGTACGAATAATTTCCATATGTTCCAGGCGATGCTCAATTGATTCAATATGTCCGTATAACATGGTCGCGTTTGAAATAATTCCAGCCTGGTGAGCTTCTTTGTGAATATTTAACCACATTTCGGCATTTCCTTTTTCAGGACATAGTTGCCGGCGTATGCTTTTATTAAAAATTTCTGCTCCTCCACCTGCCAAAGAGTCGAGTCCTGCTTTTTTTAACAGCATTAACCCTTCATTTATGCTTTTATTCGCCTTTTTGCACATATAATTTATCTCAATTGCAGTAAAAGCTTTAATGTTTGCCAATGGTCGACTTGCTTTTATTGCTTTAAGCATTTCCACATACCAAAGCAGATCTCTTTGCGGATGAACGCCACCGGTAATATGAATTTCTGTAATTGATTCCGGAAGTTTTATTAAATTTTTTACAATCAGATATATATCCTCTTCCCAAAAATTATTTTCGCCGGGTTCCTTATGAAATGAGCAGAATTTACACTTATATACACAATAATTGGTTGGCTCAATATGCACATTATCAATATAGTACACCTTATCATTAAATTTGCTTTGCTTCAAAGCATAAGCAGTATTCATTAAAGATGACAAAGAGCTATTTTGATACAAAAAAATAGCTTCCTCTTTTGTAATTCTGGATTGCTGTAAGGCTTTATTTATAATGAAATCCGTTTTATCCTTATTCATATAAAAATAAAAAAGTAAAGAATACAAATGTACCCTTTACTTCAATGACTAACAAGGATGTTAAAAATTATTTTCCTTTAATTTCGTCGCTTACTGTTAATCTTTTGCGGCCTTTTGCACGGCGGGCTGCTAATACTCTACGACCATTGTGAGTTGACATGCGTTCACGAAAACCATGTTTATTTTTACGACGACGATTCGAAGGTTGAAATGTTCTTTTCATAAAACCAAGCCTTTAAAAAATGGAATGCAAAGATACAATATTAATTTTTAAATCACAAAAGATTTTTTATCGTTTAATCACAAAAGATTTTGAATATAATCTTTCATTACTGTTTAAACGTAACATATATACACCTTCTTTCCAGTCAGAAGTATTGATATTTAACTCAGTATCTGTGGTTTTAATATCGTATGAATAAACCAGCTGACCTGTTGTGTTATAAATTTCCATTTTTTGGAATGGATTTTCTGTATCGTTGATGAATATATGCAAATAAGCATTCACAGGGTTAGGAAATACCGAAATGTTAATATCGTCAGGTTCTTCAATAGCAGACTTAGTACAGTTGTAAATTCTTATACTCGGGTAGGTTTTTGTACAGTTGTTAACATCGGTAACAGTAACCGTATATCCCAGTGTGCTATAGCAGAGACCCACAGCACGCTGAGTGGTCTGATGCGCAGGATCATTCCACAAGTAAGTATATGGACCATCGCCAGAAGTTATATCAACTTGAGCCCATCCGGTACATTGTCCGGCCTGAGTACAGTTACTTGAAGGAACAAGAGTAAAGGCTTTACGTCCAACGCTAACTGAACCGGTTTTTGTTGCTGAACATCCATCTGTAACAGAAGCATAATATGTTGATTGCCCTAAGTTATTTACCGTTTGGGTATAACCAACGATCGTTCCTGTCAGTGAACTTTTTCTCCATATATAAGAATAGGGGGTTCTTCCTCCTGTGGGAACGACAGTAACAGACCCGGAATTTGTTGTTGTGCAATAACTGGTTGGTGTTGAACTAAGTGCTATACTTAATGCAGGAGGACTAGATAATGTCACTGTTACAATAACGCTTGCGGGACAAGCATCTCTGACGGTACAATAATAAGTATTCGCTGTCAGATTTGTGATAGTTTGTGTTGTTTTACTTTGATATGACCATAAGTAAGTATAAGGCGTTTTTCCATTTTGCGGAATAGCAGTTATACTTCCGTCAGTACCTCCAGGACATGGATCTGTCTTTGTGTAAGTTGCTGAAAGTGCAGGGTTTTCCTGTAAATTGTATGATTTTGATAGTGTACAACCGTTGGAGCCTGTTACAGTGACTGTATATGTGCCTGCAGTTAAATTATTGAGGATTTGTGTAGTTGCATTATTCGACCATAAATATGTATAAGGTTCATTACCGGCAGAAGGGGTTGCTGTAATCGTACCGTTACTACCACCCGGACATGAAACATTGGTTGCCGTAAATACGATATCGTCAAAGCAGCCTACTTTTGCAAAAAAGGCATCCCGGTAATTCGTTCTTGCGTTGAACAAAGTTGTTGTACCGATAAAAAGAGTATCTGAAGAAAAATCGCCTACGTAATGGTAACTCCTGCCGCTTGAACTTATTAAACAAGCTTGTGCGTATTCATTAAGTTTACCTTTTGCGGTGAGTGCCGAGTTTATTTGACCGGTAATGGAGCTTCCTAATAATAAACATCCGTCAACGCCTCCTTTTAATGTTAAATTTAACGAACTGATTGCTCCACCATAAAAGCCGACTGCCGCATAATTGGTTGTAGTTGCAACTATGTTGTATATTTTATCATCTCCAGTGCTTCCGGCTGTCTTAACCCATTGTAGTGTGCCGTCATTTGCATATTTTGCCAAAAGCATATCATTATTTCCCTGATTAACAGGGCTAACATGAGACAAGGTGCTCTCTGTTGAATCTAAACTAATCTGGTTACCATTAAAATATCCTACAACATACAAATCGCCATTCTGATCCAACCCTTGTCGATATACATAAATATCATTTCCGTTTCCTATAATTCTCCTAACCCAGAGATCATCCCCATTTTCATTAAGCTTTACAACAATTCCGTCTCTTAAACTATTTGAGCTGTTAACAGTTTGATTAATAAAGCTGATTGAGCCTGAAAATTGTCCTGACAAAAAAAAGTCGGTTCCGTAAGTACTTACGGTCCTTAAGTAAGTGTATGAAGAAGTTGTTTCAAACATTCGATGCCATATATAATTTCCCCATTCATCAACTTTAACTAAAACATTTTGACGAGTCGAATACTCGTTGGCAATGCATTTTTCAACACCACCAGCAATATCAGCTTGTCCGGTAAAGTTAACAAGGACTAATACATTATTTGCATCATCAATGGCAAGATTACCATTAATCTGATGATTTGCACCTGAAGCAACAGAGAAAACGACATCTAAATCACCTAAATTTGTAAATTTTGCAACAGCAACGTCATTATTTTCAGCAGATAATTGCCAACCGTCAATATCCGTTGTCCCATTATAAGTAAATCCAATATAAACATATTTTTGATCAGGGCTCAAAGCCAAACCGTATAAGTTATCTGTACCGGTTCCTCCTAATTTCTTCATCCATATGATTGTCCCTGCAGATGAATATTTAGCAAGAAACATGTCCTGAAGTCCGTTTGTTGTAAAAGTCAGGGCATCATGGGTAATTGTACCATTAAAATTACCTGCAATGTATATATTTCCACTATTATCACTTACCATAAATTGGGGTACATTTTGCCCTGTCCCGGTAAATTGTTTTGTCCATAAATATGCTTGCGAATAGCCGGCATTCATAAATACGAACAAGGCGATTGTAAGATATAGTGTTTTCATAAAATTATAGTTTTTTAACTTTTACGTACAGAATCCCTATTTGTTGCAAAGTAAATAAATAAAGATATTAACACGGAACGTAAAAGTACGTGTGTTGATAACTTTTTCGTTTTAATTGCATTGTTTAATCTGTCGTTATCAAGAATTTTTTTGCTGAATGCAGAGCTAAGTGCCATATTTAGCAATTCCTCATATTTATATTGGCTTTCAAACAGTCTCTTTGTCGCATCCGCAGACTGAATTGCTTTTAAATTATTGTTAATAACTTCATTTGGCAATAGATTTTGTGAAGCATTTCTTATAAGTAGCCGACTCCCATTTTCATTTGAAAACAGATTTTGTGGAATTGAAAAGCAAAAATCAATCAAACGCACGTCTGAAGTTGGGTCTAAAACATTTATTCCAAAGAAAAGACCTTTTTCATTCCAGGTGTTATAACCGGTTGCCTGAATTTCATTAAAAAAGAAAGTTCTCATCTTTGTCAGGTTTTCAGGTTGAAAATCTGGTTTATAGAAGTTATTCTTCAGATAGCTCTTTACATGATATTTTTTTTTGAAATCTCTGTTCAAATAACTCCTTTTTAAGTAAAAAGGTTCTGTTTGAATTGATTTTTTTAATATTTGTAAAAGCGTTTTTTTCTTTTTTTGTGGGTTAAAAAAGGGCCAGGAATAAGTAATATTTCCTGACTGACCAATAAATAGATTGGTAATGTTCTTTTTTCTTAATAGCTCGAACAT
>CAZDUU010000040.1:0-8567 GCA_964508675.1 uncultured Bacteroidales bacterium
CTTGCACCAAATGTCCGTCAAGAAGTTTATCCATGGTCATACTGCGTTCAAGATTCACTTTATCGCCTATTCTAAGCAGACCTAAGTTGGTTTTATCAAGAGTTTCCTGAATGGCAGTAACAGTATAAGTTGTATCGGTTTTCTTTACCACAGTAAGGCAAACTCCATTATGAGCAATACTTTGGTCAATTTTTAAGTCTTTTACAAATGAACATTGCATGGTAATATGCAGATTACCACCTTCTTTATCGAGCTGAACAACGGGTGCAGCTTCTTCTACAATACCTGAAAACATAGATTAATTTTTTTTGTAAAAATAGAAATAAATACAAAAGTGAGCAATGAGAAGTATAAAAACTTATTTTTAAGGTTTAGGCTTTTTATTGTCGTCAGACTGATTATTCTTATTGTTCGAAGTAGATTTATTCTTGTTTTTCTTGGGTGGATCGGGAACATTATCAATCACTATTTCAGCACCGGGTACAGGTTCGCTTTTAACTTCGACGGGGCTAGCACTTTCAGCAGGCTTGGGCGCAGGTGCATATATGGGCTCTGCTTCCATTGCTTTTTCTTCTTTTTGCTCTGCTGGAATATCAAAAGCGACTGAGTCGATAGAGGGGGCTTCTAAAATTTTATCTAATTCTTTTTTTGTTTTTGACTGATCATCTTCTTTACTGGTAGCTTTTGTGTTCTGATTGTAGGCATAAGAAGTTGAAAAGATAATAATCAATACAATGTAGATGGTTCTCATTTTGTAAATAAGTTGATTTAATACAAAGATAGAAAAAAAATGTATTAAAAATTGATTTTTAATCAGGTGGTTTTAATTTATATTTCTAAAAAAATGTAGCTTTGTGTATTATTTTTGCAACTTTAAACGTTTATTCCGATATGAAAAAACTTTTTTATATAGTTATAATAATTTTTGCTGTAAATGTGAGCTTATATTCTCAGAACGTTGGTCAACCAGGGAATGACAGTATAGTAAATTATACCGATATTCAGGGAAACAGACAGGGAAAATGGATACGTAAATACGATAAAGATAAGGTTGCATATATAGGCTATTTTAAGAACAATAAACTGGTGGGAACTTATAAACGCTGGTATTATTCTGGCGCTTTAAAAGCCGAAATCAGGTATAATAACGACGGTTCTGTTGGTTATGCCAAATTATACTGGGACGACGGGAAAATTATGTCAAAAGGAAAGTATATCAATCAAAATGTTAAAGACAGCATTTGGGAATATTATGGAACAGACGGAGCATTATTGTCTAAAGAATCATACAACAAAGGTGTCTTAAATGGTAATACTTACGATTATTTCAGAGATGGAAGCCTATCTAAACTGGCTCCTTATGTAAATGGCAAATTACACGGAATTTACAAGGAATATTGGGAAACCGTAAGCAGAGTCAGGCTTGAAATTGCCTATAAAAATGGTGTGAGATTAGGTGCTATAAAAGTTTACTTTGATGATGGTAAACCTTATCTGGTTGGTAATTATGTAAATGATCTTCCTGATGGCAAATGGACTGTTTATACACAGGACGGAAAAGTTGATAAAGAGCTTGAATATATTAACGGAAGACTCAAGGACGAAGATAAATACGATAAAGAATTTACTAAAAAAGTGATGGGATGGGATAAGATGAAAGGCAAAATCCCTGAACCATCTGATGAAGAATTTTTTGATCCGAAGCAAAAGAGCCAAATGAATCAGTATGACAACTAAAGTCTTGGTTTGCATTAGCGGGGGAATTGACAGTTCATTATCAACACTTTTACTCAAAGAACAAGGTTACGATTTAGTGGCTGCCACATTCAGGGTTTATGACTCTATTCAACAGTCCTGTCTTGATAAAATGAAAGGTTGTTGCAGTATTGAAACCATTGCCGAAGCGAAATATTTTGCCGAACAACAGGGAATTGAACATCATATTCTCGATTACCGTGACTATTTTTCTGATTCAGTGATTAATAATTTTGTAAATGAATATCTGAATGGAAGAACCCCCAATCCGTGTGTTAATTGTAATTCTGAAATAAAGTGGGGAAAAGTTCTTGAATTTGCAAAGTCTATCGGATGCGATTATATAGCAACAGGCCATTATGCAAGGGTTTATAATAAAAATAACCGTTTTGTTCTGGCAAAAGGTATTGACTCATTAAAGGATCAGACTTATTTTCTCTGGAAGCTGAATCAGGAACAGCTTTCTAAAACCTTGTTCCCATTAGGTGAACTGACTAAAGAACAAGTCAGAAAAATGGCTGCAGACAGAGGTTTTGTCAAATTAGTGGCGAAACGCGAAAGTCAGGAAATTTGTTTTGTCCCTAATAATGATTACCGCTCGTTTTTGAACGATAATGTTACCGAAATAAATAAGGTTCAAAAGAAAGGTAATTTTATTACCACAGAAGGCAAAATAGTAGGACAACACAATGGAATAGCTTTTTATACCATTGGTCAACGTAAGGGTTTAGGAGTGGCATTGGGCGAACCCTATTATATTGTAGATATAAGAAAAGAAACCAACGAGATTGTACTTGGTAAATACGAAGAACTGGAAAAAAAATCTTTTATGGTCAGTCAATTAAATATGGTTGCGCTGGAACATTTCTGTGAAGGAATGGAGCTTTCTGTAAAAATTCGTTACCGCACTAAAGAAATCAAAGCCAAAGTTTATTCAAAGTCTGAAAATACAGTGGAAGTAGTTCCTCTGGAAAAAGTTTATGCTGTAACTCCGGGACAATCAGCTGTGTTTTATTCAGGAGATGAGGTGCTTGCCGGAGGTATCATCCAATAATTAATACCAGTGAAATCGTTACTTAAAAAGTGTTCATTTTTTATTATTCTGATAGCTCTTTTGCTTTTTCGCTTGTTAATTCAGCCCGTTCATTTTGACAAACCATACAGTTATGCATTATATGCTGATAACGGTACTTTGATCGATTTACAGGTTGCCGATGACGGACAATGGCGTTTTAAGCTGCAATCAGATTCTATACCTGTGCGTTTGGCAAAAGCATTGATGATTTTCGAAGATAAACGTTTTCTTTTTCATAATGGTGTCGATTTTCCTGCGTTAATCAGAGCATCATACCTGAATTTAAAGCATTCTAAGATCGTAAGCGGAGGGAGTACCATCTCTATGCAAGTTGCAAGAATGTACTTTGGAAATAAACCAAGAACTACTTTTCAAAAGCTTAAAGAAATATTTTTAGCATGGTATATTGAGTTTAGCACGTCAAAACCCGATATTCTTTTGCAATATTTAGAAAATGCTCCATATGGTGGAAATATGGTTGGTATAGAAGCTGCATCGTGGAGGTATTTTGGACGACCGGCTTATGCACTATCGTGGGCCGAAAGCGCAATGCTTGCTGTAATGCCGAATAATCCGGCAAATATTAACCTCAAGAAGAACAGGGAAGCACTGAAGATTAAACGTGATAAGCTTCTTCAACAACTTTATAATTCAGAAATTATCGATGAACAAACGTATGAAATAAGTACAGAAGAAGAAATTCCTGAGGTTCAGATTTCGTTTCCACATAATGCACCACATCTTTTGCAGTGGCTGATTAAAAAAAATCCACACAGATACATTTATTATTCTACTTTGAATGAAAACCTGCAGACTGAAGTATACAGCATTTTAGAACGTTATAGAAAAAACATGGTTTCAAATAGCATACATAATGCTGCCGTTATGGTTTGCAATGTTCATAATGGCAATGTTATAGCATATATTGGGAACTTTCATGATAAAGGTTCTTTAAGTGACGCTAATTTTGTAAATGTTATAGAATCACCCAGAAGCGGGGGAAGCATTTTAAAACCACTGCTTTATGCAACCATGCTGGACAATAGCGAACTTTTGCCTGATATGCTTATTCCCGATGTTCCGGTTCAGATTGGAAGTTATGCTCCTAAGAATTTTAATCGTGGATACGATGGCGCTGTCCGGGCACATATGGCTCTGGCACGTTCACTCAATGTTCCGGCAGTTAAAATGCTTCAATCATATGGAATTCAACGATTTATTGATTACCTGAAAAATATGGGTTTTACAACCATTACAAAATCTCAGGATTACTATGGTTTATCATTAATTTTAGGCGGATGTGAAATAAAAATGAGCGATTTGATGAGTGCATATACACATATGGCCTGGCAAATGGAAAATAAGGATAAATCGGGTTACAAGTTTTCATATTTAAAAGACAGGCATGAAAAGAGTTCAACTTCAATTCCTTTATCTAATGGTGCCATCTGGCTTACATTTAATGCAATGGTTGATGTGGAAAGACCATCTAACGAACAATATTGGTATTTATTTAAAACCAAGCAAAAACTGGCATGGAAAACAGGAACCTCGTTTGGATTTCGTGACGCTTGGGCAGTGGGAATAAGCCCTGATTATGCAGTCGGCGTTTGGATTGGAAATGCAACAGGAGAGGGAAGTGCGGAACTTACCGGCATAAATAAGGCAGCTCCGATATTATTTGATATTTTTTCAGTTTTACCTCAAAGATCAGCATGGTTTGAAACTCCATACGATAATCTTCAGGTAGTAGAGGTGTGCAAGCAGAGCGGATACCCGGCTTCTTTTAATTGTAGTGATAAGGTGAAATGTATAGTTTGCAAAAAGCCTGTAAAAGTAAGAGTTTGTCCTTATCATAAGCTATATATGCTTGATAGTACTGAAAATTATAGGGTTCATAGCGAATGTGAATCCGTTTCCAATATGGTAAAAAAAGTTTTCTTTGTTTTACCCCCGACAATGGAATACTATTACAGGATGAGAAACCCGTGGTATGTGCCACTACCTCCGTTCCGCAATGATTGCGTAAGTCAGGAATCAGAACTAAAGCAAAATATCGAATTAGTATATCCACAGCAATATACCAATGTTTTTATCCCAAGAAATCTGGATGGCTCAAGTAGTAGCATGATGCTGGAGGTAAGTCATCGCTATCCGAATACAACAATATTTTGGTATTTAGACGGTAAATTTATCGGACAGACCACTTCAAGGCATCAATTACCGCTTATTACCGGCATCGGAAAGCATTTTTTGACTGTTCAGGATGAGTTTGGCGAAAGCCGGCAAATTGAGTTTAATGTATTAAATTCACCTAAATAATGGCACAATGTTTGCATCGTTTTACAGATTTTTCAAAAAAATATTCATATGAAAATACTCTTTTTTACTTTCGCTATTTTATTTTCAATGGGTTTATCAGCTCAAAAACAAGTATTTAGTAATAAAATTGAAAAAAACTTTTCAGTTAATACTTCTACAAATTTTACAGTTGATAATAAAAATGGTACTATCGATTTTGAAGTTTGGGAAAAAAATGAAATTCAGATTGAAGTTACATATGAAGTAAATACTTCGAAAGTTGAAAAAGCACCGGTTTATTTGCAGGCTTTTACTTTAAATGTTGAAACAGATTCCAATAATATTAAAATTACATCGGTAATTAATGACGACTTTCTTGATAAAACCTTCAGAAGCGGGAAATCAGATTACAAAATCAATTATCATATCAAACATCCTGTTTATTTGAATATAAATGTTTATAATCGCTATGGGGACGTGAATCTGAATGAGCTTTCAGGAAATTTGTATGTCAGTTTAAAGTATGGGAAATTTTTTGTGAATAATCTTACTTCAGACGAGTCGAAAAATGTTCCTCGTTTTGATTTGAAATATTCCGAATGCACTATTTTAAAAGCCAACTGGTTAGATATTAATGCTGATTACAGTACTGTAAAAATTACCAAAGCACTATCCATGAATATCAATTCTTCTTATTCAGAAATAACTACTGACAATGTTTTTTCAACAACTATTAAATCAAGATATGACAGAATCCGTTTTGCAGAAGTTTCAAAATTAAATGCCAATGCAAACTATTCAAGGTTTAATATTGATTTTTTGAGAACTGATTTGTCAATTGTAGCCAGATTTACACCGGTATCAATCAACGATTTAAATGAAGAGTTCAGTAGTCTTTGGTTTGATGTGAATTATTCTGATGTAAACATCAGGGTTTCGCAATCTGCCTGTTTTTCAATAAATGCTGAGGCTAAATACGGAAAAATATACTTACCTAAACGTAGTAATGTAAATAATTACATTTCAAATTCAACAATGAAAACGGTTGGAACAGTAGGTTGTTTATCCGGAGCTAATGCCCAGTTAAATGCAACAACAAATTATTGTGATATAAACATTACTGAAAAGTAATTTATCCTTTTACTTCTTCTAAAAAAAATATATTTTTACACACAAAAATTTTATGCCCAAACGTGTTGTTGATGCTCAGGTTATTCAACTTAAGCATCTGAATAATAAGTACTTTATTTTAGAAATCAAACCCGTTGAAAAGTTAGAGAAAATCGAAGTCGGACAATTTCTTCAACTAACCGTTCCTGATGCCCAGGATGTTTTTTTGCGTCGCCCGATTTCTGTTCACGACGTTGATTATGAAAAAAATACAATTACTTTACTGATTCAAATTGTTGGAAAAGGGACAAGAAAGCTGTCACTATTAGAAAAAGCAAGCACGGTGAATGTAATTTATCCGCTCGGTAAAGGCTATTCATTGATCCCGAAAGGTAAAAAAGCTTTGTTGGTGGGTGGTGGATGCGGAATAGCCCCATTGCTCTATTTAGCAAAAGAACTTAAAAAATCAGGAGTGGAGCAGGATATCATTATCGGGTTCAGATCAAAGGACGATGTGATTGAATATGATTTGTACCAATCTATTGCTCCAACTCACATTACAACGGAAGATGGTTCGATGGGAGATAAAGGTTTCGTGACTTCACATCCTTTGTTTCCTGCACTAAAAAATTACGATATAGTATATACCTGCGGTCCTGAGATCATGATGAAAGCAGTAGCCAGACGTGCAAAGGAATCGGGAGTTGAATGCGAAGTTTCGCTCGAAAATACAATGGCTTGTGGTATAGGAGCCTGTTTGTGCTGTGTCACACCAACGGTTCATGGTCACCAATGTGTATGTACCGAAGGTCCGGTTTTTAACTCAAAAGAATTATTATGGTAGATTTATCTGTTAAAATAAACGATTTAGTATTAAAGAATCCTGTTACTACGGCTTCAGGAACATTCGGATATGGCGAGGAATTTTCCGATTTTATTGATTTAAATGCTTTGGGTGGTTACATTGTGAAAGGCACGACCCTGAAACCTAGGGAAGGCAATGCTTATCCACGTATGGCCGAGACACCTTCCGGCATGTTAAATGCAGTCGGTTTACAGAATAAAGGTGTAGATTACTTTATTGAACATATTTATCCCAGGATTAAGCATTACAATACTCATATCTGGGTAAATGTTTCCGGTTCTACTGTTGAAGATTATGTCGAAACAGCTGAAAAATTAAAGGATTTAGATAAAATTTCCGCAATCGAAGTAAACATCAGTTGTCCGAATGTGAAGGAAGGGGGAATGGCATTTGGTACTACATGCCCCGGAGTTAAAGCTGTGGTATCAGCAGTCAGAAAAGTTTATCCCAAAACGATGATTGTAAAATTATCGCCCAATGTCACAAATATTGTAGAAATGGCTAAAGCAGCCGAAGACGAAGGAGCCGATTCTCTTTCTTTAATAAATACTCTCTTAGGAATGGCTGTTGATGTAAAAACACGCAGACCGGTTTTGTCAACAATAACAGGTGGTTTGTCTGGACCTGCTGTTAAACCTGTTGCATTGCGAATGGTCTGGCAGGTATCAAAAGCAGTGAAAGTTCCCATTATCGGAATAGGTGGGATCATGAATGCCACTGATGCAATTGAATTTATGCTGGCAGGAGCAACGGCAGTCCAAATCGGAACGGCAAATTTTATTGATCCTCAGGTTACCATAAAAGTAATAAAAGGAATAGAACAATATCTGGTTGAAAATAATTTTAAATCGGCCAATGAACTAATTGGTTCTCTTCAGGTATGACCGAAAAAATAATTCTCGCAGCCGGTTGTTTCTGGTCTGTTCAATATAAATTAAGTAACATTAAGGGAGTTCTTAATACACAGGCAGTTTATGTCGGAGGAGAAGTCATAAATCCGACTTACGAACAGGTTTGCTCAGATGAGACAGGTCATGCCGAAGCCGTATTAGTAGAATTTGATAACGAAAGCATCGCTCTGGAAGACATTCTATTTTTCTTTTTTACCATTCATGATGCCGGCCAGATAAACAGACAGGGACCGGATATAGGAAGCCAATACCGTTCTGCCATCTTTTATTTTGATGAAAAACAAAAAGAAATTGCAGAAAAGGTGAAAAACGAAGCTAAAAAAAATCGTTTTTATAAAAAAAATAAAATACAAACACAAATCATGGGTGTTGATAAATTTTATAAAGCAGAGGAATATCATCAGAATTTTTACAAAAAAAAGGAACATTAGCTTGTAAATTAATTAATTATCATATATGTAGAAATGTTAATATATTTTTTTGAAAATTCTTTATTCATCGATTGAAAAATAATTATTTTTGTGCTGCCAAAAAAAAGGAACTAACCAAT
>CAZDUU010000041.1:0-8471 GCA_964508675.1 uncultured Bacteroidales bacterium
CTGATATGGGGAGCATTTCCAACGAGTTTATGGGTATAGCTGTTCAATTGGTAATCTTTTTTATAGCAGCATTTTTTTCTTACAGGTATGCCATAAAAAAGTTTACAAAAAAACTTATGATTAAGCAGAAAAATCTTTAAAAAGAATATTATTCTTCAGGATGTAATTCTTCAGGAAGATACTGATAGAAAGTATCTCCGCGTAGTCCCAAACGAATGGTTTCTAATGAAATAATTTCAGCAGGAGCTATATTTCCAAGGTTAACATTAGCTCCTAAGAGTTTTATAAACCAAACCTGCTGTGATTTATTAGGGGCTTCCCAAATAATATCATCACCATTAACGGCTGAAAGAATTTTATTGATAAGCACAACGTGTGCACTTCCGTTTGGACGGTAAATACCAACATTTCCACTTTCACGGGCTTCGGCTATTACTTTAAAAGCACCGGCCTCAAGTTCTGCTTTCATCATTTTAATCCATTTGGCAGGAGAAATGATGATGCTTTCTTCTTTTGAGCCGACTTCAGAAAGTACAGTATAATCTTTTGATAACTGGTTGATGAATTCGCATTTCTTTTTGTGATCGAGTATCATGGAACCATCAGAAACTTCTACCATATCGAGCTTATGTTCGTCAACAAAGCGACGGTATTCATCGTACATGTTGCGGATAAGAAAGGCTTCGAAAAGTGTTCCTCCAAAATAAGGACGAATTCCACACGAGCGATAGATTTTTATTTTTTCTTTGATGTTTTTTGAAACGATGGAAGTACCAAAGCCAAACTTCACAAAATCAATTAAGTGACCTCCGGCTTCGCAGAGATTTTCTGCTTCCTGCGTACTGAGGCCTTTATCCATAACCATTGCCAAACCATTATTTCTTGGTTTTTCGGGGCGTTCGGGGAGAAATGGTAATTTAAAATTCATAAAACATCAGATTAATTTTCGGGCAAATTTAATAAGCCTTTGAATATGTTATACTTTTTTGCTTCAGGAAATGAATCTAAAAAATTCGGAATGAGTTTGGGATCTTCTGAAACAGCTGTCTTTAAATAGTTGTAGGCTTCGTCAATATTCTGAATTAAAATATGTAATCCGGCCAGACGAAAGTTAAAGCGGGCTTTTTCGTCGACGTCATTCAATGCTTTCTTTAGAACCTGAATGCTTTTATTTATGTTGTTTTTAGCCTGATATAACTCTGATTGCAAAAGAATAAAATCGACTTCATCGGGTATTTGTGCTAGTGCTTTATTGATATATCGTATTCCTTTTGCATATTCTCCTTTCTGAAGCATTAAATCTGCAAAAGTATAATGCAATTCAGCGTTCTCTTTATCTATTTTACTTGCTAAAAATAAGTAATGATAGGCCATTTCAAGATCGTGCAGTTCGAGAAACATTCCTCCCAGATTTATCAGGGCTTTCGCGTTTTCTTTATCGCTTTCGTATGATTTTAAATAATAAGAGGTTGCGTTAATGTAATCGTTAATGCATTCGTAGCACTTCCCTATATTTAAATAAATCTCAGATTCTTCAGTCAGGTCGTAGGTCAACAATTCCTGGTAAGTTTCAAGAGCTTTAGGATAATCCTGAAGCATAAATAATGTAGTTCCTTTAATGTAAAGTGTTTCGGGATTTTCAGGGAAGACAGCCAGCGAATATTCTACACTTTCTAGAGCATCATTATAATTTTTTAAGCGATAGTCGAGCAATCCGTAGTATAACCATCTTTCAAAGTTAAAAGGGTCATTTCTGATGGCCTTTTCGAGTTCTTTCTTGCTTTTTTTTAGTTTCCCTTTCAGGGCTTGGCAAAGAGCCAGATATTCGGATTTTTGGGCAACAAAAGCGTCGTCTTCATTATCTTCTGTACTATTAAAAAGGGCTTCGGCTAAATCAATTTTTAAAAGTTCTTTTTGTCCGAATTTATCATCAATGAGAAAAGGGTTGTCGTCTCCGCTTATAACATGGGAATAAATGATTTCGCTTCCCTGAAGTAATACATTATATGGGTCTTCTGATTCTTCATTAGCAAACAGGTCTGCTGCAACCCTGAAAAACTTTTGTGATTGCTGTATATTGTCCAGTTCTATATATGTAAGTGCAATAAATAAAGCATTTTCAGCATCTTCTTTGTCGAAAACGTAAGCGTTTTTAAATGCGCTTAAAGCTTCGTTGTATTTTTTTGTCTTATAAAATACAAATCCTTTTTTATGCCAGAGCCTTGACGAAGTAGGGTAAAGGATTAAAGACTTTTCTATTGCTTTGTCAACAAGAGAAAACATGCCCTGATAAAAATAGTAATCAATCAGATACTCAAATTCTTCATCTGTTGCGAAAAAAGAAGTACCGTTAGAAATAGAATCTTTAAAACGACTGCTTAAGCTTTCAATATCAATTTCAAAAAAATCTTCAAACATAATATACCATAAAAGGCTTATTACAAAAGTACTAAATAAGCCTTTACCTTTAAAATAAACTTATTAACAATGTTAGAACCTGAACGCTTTTTTGAATTTTTCAGCGTAATCAAGTTTTTCCCATGTAAAAAATTCAATGTCTTTCTTTACCTTTTTGTTATGGCAATTTTTTTCAATGCCATTTCCGTTGGGTATATAAAGTTCTACTTTTTTCTTATAGGGATCACGTCCAAAGTGACCATATGCAGCTGTTGCTTCGTATATTGGATTCTTAAGACCTAAGTTTTTAATAATAAAGTAGGGACGCATGTCGTAAACTTCCTGTATTTTGCGTGCTATTTCGCCATCACTCAGGATTTTTCCCTTTGCGTCTTTTACTTTTGCAGTTCCAAAAGTATTGACATAGAAACCAACCGGTTGTGCTACGCCAATGGCATAAGCTACCTGAACTAATACTTCGTCGCAAATTCCTGCGGCAACCATATTTTTTGCAACGTGACGCATTGCATAAGCAGCAGAACGGTCAACTTTCGAAGGATCTTTTCCCGAAAAAGCACCACCACCATGTGCTCCGCGACCGCCATAGGTATCAACAATTATCTTACGTCCGGTTAAACCGGTATCTCCGTGAGGACCACCAATAATAAATAATCCGGTCGGGTTAACATGGAGTTTATATTTAGCATCAAAAAGTTTTTGAACCTTTTTGGGTAAAAGTTTCTTTACGCGTGGAATCAGAATATCCTGTACATCTTTAAATATCTTATCCTGCATTGCTTTTTCAGCAGCTTTTTTATCTTTTTCAGAGTTGGTTTTTGCTTTTACAAAATCATCGTGCTGAGTTGAAATAACAATGATGTCAATTCTTTTAGGTGTTCCATTATCTTCATATTCAACGGTTACCTGCGATTTTGAATCAGGACGAAGGTATGTCATATTTTTTCCTTCGCGGCGAATAGCAGCCAGCTCCTGAACAAACATATGTGCCAGTTCTATAGGCATGGGCATATAGTTTTCCATTTCGCGGCAGGCATAACCAAACATCATTCCCTGGTCGCCGGCACCTTGTTCTTCGGGTTTCTTACGGTCAACGCCCTGACGAATATCAGGTGATTGTTCGTGAATAGCGCTGATAACTCCGCAACTGTTTCCATCGAACATATATTCTGCTTTGGTATATCCAATGCGATTTACAACTTTTCTGCCAACTTCCTGCACATCTACATATCCTTCTGTTCTTACTTCACCGGCGAGCACAACTAAACCTGTGGTTACTAATGTTTCGCAAGCTACTTTTGATTCGCTGTCAACGGTTAAAAATGAATCCAATAATGCGTCCGATATCTGATCGGCTACTTTATCGGGGTGTCCTTCTGATACTGATTCTGAAGTGAATAAATAACTCATATCTGATTTTTTTTGCAAAAATAATATAATTATAATCTATATCCAATGTTTACACCCAAAAGAATTTTTAAAGAGCTTTTAAATGGGACATAGTCATCCTTGTTTAGTTTATTGGCGCCGTTTTGTTGAATATTGGTGTCCCAAATAATATCCCTGATTCCCATTCCGTAAAAGAAATCGAATGTGTAATGTTTAAAGGCATACTGGTATCCTACTTTTAAAGCCAGATAGCGGTAAGTGGCCCAGATGTATTCGTCTCTTAGTTTATTGTAAGCAGTGGTTATTTTTACGTGCGAGTATGAGCCGTTTGCTGCCCAATAAAATCCTTCAAAAGGCAAAATGCCCTGTTTTCTTCCTAAAAAATAATTTCTGTATTCGACCTGAGCCCTGTACCCGTTGATAATCAACAGGTCATTTTCATCCACAACGGCCTCCATAAAATATACGTAAGGCGCTTTGTCTAAATAAGACGCTAAAATTTGAAAGGTGGAGTAAGTGGAGATGGGTTTCTCAAATCCAAACCGGTATTCGGCAGTGTACATGATAGGTCCCTGGAACATTGCAAAAGGATTGAATTTAAAATTGATAGTTCTGGGAACGCTGTCGTATTTTTCAAATTGTGCCAGGGTTGAAAGAGAAAATATTAGGATAGAAAATATCAGAAATAATTTTTTCATTTGATATCATCGAGCAGATTTACAAGATTTTTCTTTGTTTTTGAGGGAAGGTTTAGGCTGTATGCACCCAAAACAGCTTTTTTTTCTTTGAGTTGCTTTGTAAAATTCTGGTTAATAATGTTGTTCGAACTTTGCTTTTCAATTAACAGATAGTCAACCTGAATTTCGCTTAAAAAATCAATACCGCTGTTTTTTATAAGAATCAAGTAGCTGTCATCATTACAGATAATATATGCCTGAATAGTTGTAGAATCAACATGTTTCAGTTGTGAGTTACATAACTTTGAAATGGTTCCTGCCAATGAATGTGATGCTTTTTGAGACAAAATTCCCCAAACAATGAATTCTGAAATTTGTTCGATTTGAAGTGTTTTTATTTTTTTAGCGGCTGCCATTGTTTTTCCATTTGCGGTTTTTCCAGTTTACCGGCAGAAATAATGAGCTTATTCCCACAGTGCTAATATACAAAAAGTAAATGAATGAAATCAAAGGAAAAAATAAAAACCAGTTACGATTCAATGGAATAATTTTATTACCTGCATAAAATAAAGGGAATTCGATAATCAGCTTTACAAAAATGAATAAAAGTAAAGCAGGCCAGAATGAATGAAAAAAGAATGCACTTACAAATAATGTCAGCATATAAAAATTTGATAGAAAAATTATTAAACTCACAAAAACAGCCATGGAGTTTTTATAATATTTTGCTTTTGATGCCCACCTTAGTCGTTGATTAATAAATTCCGATAAAGTTTTATGTGGTTCAATATAAGCAACAGATGAGGGGCAGAGATTAAGCCTTACTCGGCCCTTGTTCCTTAAATGTTCATGTAAAACGAACACATCATCTCCTGAAGGAATGACTGTATTTAAGTTAGCGTATATTTGTCGGGCTGTTTTTTTGTCTAAGGCCATATTTGCACCGTTGCACATGAAAGTTTTTCTTGCAAACACGCTGGCAATCGTTATATATTGCATGGCAGCAAAATCAAGTTGTTGAAAAAGCTGAAAAAGATTGTTTTTGCCGGTTTTGATAAACACTGGTGCCAGAACCAATGCTTTATTTTTTGTATGCGCCAGATACGAAGTCAGCCAGTCTTCTTTTATATGAACATCCGCGTCTGTAAAAACGACCCAATCTCCTGTTACGAAATTTAATCCGTATTTCAGAGCTTCTTTCTTGCCATGCTTATCTTCCGGAAGAGAAAAAATAAACAACTTTGAATCATGAGTTTCTTTTAGGATTCCTAAAGTATTATCTGTTGAATGATCATCAATAAAAATGATTTCGAAAAATTTGTAGGTTTGATTTAATAGCTGATCAATGAACTGGGATATGTTTTTTTCTTCATTTCTTACTGCAACCAGTATTGAAATTTTTTTTGGAGAAATTTTTACTGCTGATTTATAACGGATTGACTTCAGCAAACTAAAAACCATCCATATGATAAATACGAAATAAAAAGATATGATGGTAATGCCTATTGTCAGGAAATAAATCATGTGTAAAGATAGGTATTAATGTAGCAATGGCATATGAAAAAAATTAGAAATTCAATTTACAAAACGAGACACTGTTATAGGAAATGGTTTCATTTTGACTTTTAAAAACAACTTGTTCAAGCTTCGCATTGCAGGATTTGTTATTTATATAAATGCTGAATAAGCCTATTTGCGCTATGTGATAGTTGTCACACTCGTCAAGGACCAAAGCGAGTTCTTCAATATTTTGAATATTAATGCTTTGATTAATGAAATAAACAATAGGATTTGATTTAGCGCTGTCAATGGAGATGCTGCTGAATTGTTCCTTTTCCTGATTGCTCAATTGAAATTTTATATAAATAAATTGCTTTAAACCGACCTGCTTAAGCAGGAATAAGGTGTCTTTTCTAAAATAAGCTTTTTCATTGGTTATTAATGCCTGATTATTGCAGTTTTCGATTAAATTGATAGCTTTCTGCTCTAATAGTGTTTTATGGACTAGGTCCTGAATTTTCGATTTTACGGTGTCGTTATGATAGTTTTCAATAGCTGTTTTAAATGTTTTGTTTTTGAGGCTTTTTCTGAGCTTTAGTGCGGTATGTATAGCATATAAATTGACACCAATGCCAATATTGGGCGAAAAATTCCAGGTTTTATCATAATAAGGATGTGATTCAGGATGTAAAATGGTACTCCCCGGATCAACAGAAACACCTAATTCAACATTTAATATTTCTTCCCTTATCTCCACTCCAAATATGGCAGCTACACCATATACAACAGGATTATAATCTTTTTCGCCTATCTCGGGTAAATAATAATTACTTAACCATCCGGCACTTATTCCTGTAAAAGCCTGCCAGTTACCGCTTTTTTTGTAATAATAATATCTGCCGTTGATACCAAAATTAAAACTTGATTTGATATTGTGCTCATAGACATATTGTTCGCCTGTATATCCAAATCCCGAAGCAATACCAAAGTGTTTATAACGGTACTCGATGGCGATTCCTCTCCCCCCGAAACTAATGCCCTGACCGACTTTTGCATTTACGTATCTGTTATTAAGCATCTGAGCTGTTGCTGATGAAATAAAAGAAAAAATCCATATGGTTAATATTATGTATTTCACTTTATTAACTTAATGGAATATTTATTCTGAATTCTATACCTTTTTCAAGTCTTTTAAAAAAGATTTTGCCATCAATAACTTTTATTCTGTTTATCATCAGATAAAGCCCCTGATTTTTAATAAAAAGATTGGAATTTATTTTTTCGTCAAGATCAAAACCAATTCCATCGTCTCTGTATAGAATGCAGATATCACTATTTATCATTTCTAATACAATGCTGATTTTATTTGCCTGGCTATGCTTTATGCTGTTGTGAATTAGCTCGGTAATGGATTTGTAAATAGTGTTTTCGATAATGTACTCGAATCTGCTTTTATCGGATTTATAGTAAAAACTGAATTTTATGTTGGATGCTTTGGATACCTGGTCAATATAACGCATTAATGTTTTTTCTAAACCAAATTCAGATAAAACCTGGCTTCGTAAGTTTGATGAAATATAACGAAGTGATTGTATCCCATTGTCAATCATTTTCACGGCTTCTTTAAATATTTCCTTCCGTTCATTTTCGGATTTATTATAATCAAATGCCCTTTCTAAAAACATTTTACTGGAAGCAAAAATGGGGGCAACTTCATCATGAATATTTTCAGATATTTCTTTTTTTTCTTTTTCTTCTGTTTTTGAAGTAACGGAGATAAGTTCAAGTTGTAATTTTTTTAATTCAGTAATGTCTCTCAGGGTAACAACAGCGCATTTTTTTTCTGAAAATTCAATTATTTTGGCATTTACCTGACAAATTTTGATAATGTTTTTGGATTTATTGCAAAGGGTAATTTCTTCATTTTTTATAGAACCTTCTTTGATGATTTTTTTTAAAGCGTGTTTCCACTCTTCCTTTTTTAAAATAATATATGTAACAGGCTGATTAATTAACATTCCTGATGGAATTTGTAACAGGGTCTCAATGGAAGGGCTTATTTCCTTAATCTCAAATTTATTATCAAGCAGAAGGTAGATGTCATGAATATTTTCAAATATCATTCTATATCTGTGCTCACTTTCAACAATCAGTTTTTTTTGCTCGTTGACCTCAATTTGTAAAGAAAATGAGCGTAGTGCTTTTAATACGGAATTTTCGAGGTTGTTTATAAAGCCCAAATCTTTTATTACATAATCTTCGGCACCTAAACGTAAAAACAATGCGGCCACTTCTTCATTTCCGGCTCCGGTAATTGCAATAAACGGAAAATTTATTCCTTGTCGTTTCAGATTATCAATAATAACATTACCGGTTATTCCTACCAGTTCATAATCAATGACAATTAATGCGGGCGATGAGTTGTTTATAAAATATTCGTAAACGTCATTTTCGTTATTTAAGTAAATAAGGTTGATTCCTCTCTCTTCG
>CAZDUU010000042.1:0-8446 GCA_964508675.1 uncultured Bacteroidales bacterium
AAATTCTCGAAATATGTAAAAAAGTAAAAAATATTGATCCTCCTGTAAAATCAAATTATTTTACAGAGAAAAAGCAGGATCTTGATTTTCAGTATGCTGATATCATTAAACTACAGTCTATCGTTGGGAAGATTAATTACATTCCTTTTGAAAAGACCATTAAAGATATGCTTGAAATTAAATAAGGATGAAGCAAAAACTTATATATGTAACTCCCATACCACCTCCTTTCGGTGGTATAGCTATATTAAGTAATTCTATTTTAAAAGCAGGGCTAAAAGATGAATTTGATATTATACAATTAAATACTGCAACAAAAGGATTAACAGAAAAAATTGACTCTATCAGGATTAAAGGAGTATTTAACAGTATAGGAAATTATTTTAAACTTTTCTTTATTTGTATAAAACATCCCGAGGCAAAGTATGCCTTTTTAACAGGAACAAGTAATGCCGGCATATACAGAGATTTTTGGTATATGCTGATTTTATGGCTTTTCAGAAAAAAAATATTATTTAATCTTCATGGAACAAGAAAGCTGGAAAATGGCTTTTCTCTAAAAAAACGAGTTACTTTATGGACAATTAAAATGTCTTATTTGGTTTTATCTCCCACAAAAGTAGATTATAATGCGGCGTTAAATCTTACTAAAAAAAAGAATAAAGTTAAACTTTTTTATAACTCAACTTATATTGAAAAAAATTTGCTTATATACGAAACAAACACACAAATACGCAATAACTATTTAAACATCATAGGAATAGGGAGATTATCAGACGCAAAAGGAGCTTTTGATTTAATAGACGTTTGCATAAAGCTTATAAAAGAGAATTATAAGATTAAAATGATCTGGATTGGAAGGGGAGCTTATGAAGCGGATGATAATAAAGCAAAAAAAAGAATAGAAGAAAATCAATGTTCTGAAAACATTCTTTTACTTAAAGATTTATCTGAGGAAGAAAAATACAAACAAATACATCATTCCGATATTTTTGTTTTACCTACCAAGAACGACAATCTCCCCGTATCTATATTAGAAGCCATGGCTTGTGCAAAACCTGTATTGTCAACATATATGGGAGCAATTCCCGAGGTAATTATTCCCCAGGTTAATGGGTGGCTTATACATGTCAATGACAAAACATCATTATATAACTTATTAAAAAGTTTTTGTGTTGATTCCAGTTCATTTGAAAAAATGGGACTAAAAAATAAAAATGACTTTAATAGTATTTATTCTTCTATAAATAGAGTAAATGAAATATTGAAATTTCTTTCCTAAGAATGCCTAACATCAATTCCCGCATATCCTCTTTTTTCGTGTTAATGCCCAATTTCATTTCGGCCACACTGATGTGTGTAAATCTGTTTCCCGGCTTGGTATATGGGCGTAAATATATGAAATATAAAAAACAGCGACTTTCAGCAAACTTTCAACAATTTGATAACACGCCCGAGGCTCTGAAAATAATAAACAATGCGGTGAAAACGGTTCCATATTATAAACAATTTAAACCTGTTTCAACGATTGAAGAATTTCGTTCAAAGTGGAGTTTTATTGATAAGGAACTTGTGATGCAGGATATAAATCAATTTATTTCAACTGAAATTAGCCCTAAAGATTTTGTAAAAGGGACAACCGGAGGCACATCGGGAAAACCACTTCAACTTATTATTCCTAAAAACCGTCATGTTTTTGAATTGGCTACCATGCATACCATGTGGCAAACTACCGGTTGGAATTACCACACCCGGGCTGTTATCAGGAATCATAAGCTTCCGGCCGGCAAAAATTATTTTATAAACCCTGTTTCAAAAGAATATATTTTCGATGGCTTCAGAACCGACGACGATTATTATTCCATTATTTACAACACCATTCGAAAGAAAAAAATAAGATTTGTACATGCTTATCCATCGTCTGCTTATCAATTTTGCACTTATATAAAAAATAAAAAACTGGATCCTTCAGTAATCAAAGCATTTTTTTCCGGTTCTGAAAACGTTTTCGATTTTCAGGCAGATTTAATCGAAAATCAACTGGGTATTCGTTTTTACAATTGGTTCGGTCACAGCGAAAAGCTTGTTCTCGGCGGTTATTGCCCCGGAACCAGAAATTATCATCTGGAACCCACTTACGGTTTTTTTGAACTGGTTGATGGAAAAGGGAATCTTATTAATACACCAGGACAAACAGGCGAAATTGTCGGCACAACCTTGCACAACAACGGGATGCCGCTCATCAGATACCGTACAGGGGATTATGCAGAATATGTCGGAAATTACTGCCCTCATTGTGGCAGGCATTTGCCAGTGATTAAAAACATTACCGGGAGATGGAGCGGTGAAAAAGTTTATAATCATGATGGAACTTACGTAACTACCACAGCACTTAATCTGCACAATGAGATTTATGAAGTTATAAACGGATTACAATATATTCAAAACGAAAAAGGCAGGATAGAAATACTCATTATCAAATCGGAGAAATACACCCCAAACCATGAATCAGAAATTCTTGAACATTTCAGGTCTAAACTAAAACCCGATGCTAAAATTTCTATTAAATATGTAAATAAATTGATTAAACAGCCCAATGGAAAATTTTTACTATTAATCAGTAAATTAAACAGTTAAATTTGTCATTGATTTTTACCTTTTAAACGCTTATATTTACAATAGTAATATTTTACCCTTCATGTATAAATTAACTCTGATATTGTTTTTAACCTTTTTATCATTCAGGATATATAATCAAAATCTTATTTATAACTGGATACGTTTTGGTAAAGGATTAAATTACAGTAATGGAAATTCATTGACACTTATAAATAATAATTTATATTTGTCAGGTTTTTTTGCTGACTCAGTTAAATTTCTGTCTAATTCTTTAATGTCAAGAGGAAGCTATGATATTTACCTGAAGAAGTATGATAAAAGTGGAAACGAATATTGGGTAAAACAGATTGGCGGTACTTTAAATGACAATGTGCGTTCGTTGAAATTTGACAAAAATAACGATTTATTGTTAACAGGACATTTTACTCAAAATTGCACTTTTGATAATACCACATTAACTGCTCCAACCACCAATTTCTTTATTGCCAAATACGACACATTGGGGAGTTTGAAATTTGTAAAAAATATTGCTTCAACAAATGCTAATTCATCTTGGGATTTATCTATTGATAATAATAACAATTACTATATTCCGGGATATTTTCAGGGAACTGCAACATATGGAACAACACAAATAACTTCTAACGGGCTAAATGATATATTCCTGTTAAAAATGGATAAAAATGGAAATATTAAATGGTTCCATAATTTTGGAGGGACAGGAAACGATGAAGGAAGAGCTATTTTATCAGATAACTCAAACAATATCGTTTATTCAGGCATTTATTCTCAAACTGTTAACTTTCAAAGCACTTCTCTTACTTCAAAGGGAGGTTATGATATTTTTATTTCAAAAATAGATACCAACGGAAATATTATCTGGACCAAAACAATTGGAAGCAAGTATGACGATTACCCCAGTAGAATAATTAATGATTGCGAAAATAATTATTATTTATGCGGATATTTTCAGGATACTGTTTGGTTTGACAGTCAAATGTTTGTATCTCGCGGGCAAAGAGATCTTTTTATTGCTAAAATTTCCCCCGGTGGAAATTATATTTGGATTAAAACTTTTGGAGGAACAGGAATAGATTCACCATCGGGTTTTGCTTATAAAAACTGTGATGAAATGTATTTAACCGGCTATATTAGTAGTAATGCATATTTTGACTCTACTTTGTTAAATGCAACCGATCAGGATATTTTTATTATGAAATTTGACAGAAATGGTAATATTTATTGGGCAAATAAAATAGGTGGCACAGGGACAAACTCATCATCTTCTATTTACGTTGCAGATCAGGATATTTATTTAAGCGGATATTACAATGGTCAGCAAGTAATTGATAACTATACTTTTAATACTACCGGTAATTTTGACTCTTTTCTAATAAAATTTACTGAAGTTAATTCAAATCCTCTCCCCATAGAACTTTTATCATTTAAAGTTATTTGCACTCAAACAGGATCCTTAATTTCATGGGCTACTGCATCAGAAACCAATAATGATTATTTCACCATAGAAAAATCAACCGATCTGATGAACTGGAAAGTGATTTCTACGCTCAGTTCATCGTTTAACAGTAACGAAATTAATCACTATAGTATCGAAGACAACACTATCAATCCAAATGAGCTGACTTACTATCGCTTAAAACAAACCGATTTTGACGGTCATTTCAAATATTTTGATGTTTATTCAGTATTATGCAATCTTCCAAATAATTCACTTGAAATTATAGGTGTGAATGTAAGTGAACAGAACATTAATATTATGTTAAAAACCAACGGTTTTGATCCGGTTGAAGTTAATTATTATGATATCTACGGGCAATTGATAACTTATAAAATAATAAATCCAACCAAAGGAGCCAATATTACTACATTAAATGGTGTACACTTAAGTCCTGGGATATATTTAATCTCTGCGACTCAAAACGGAGAAAAGAAAACGAAAAAAATAATATTGTATTAGATGAAGCAGTTGACGCAATTACTTAAAAACGGGAAGATGGAAGTTTTGGAAGTCCCAACCCCGTCAGTTGAGCATGGAAAAATATTAGTAAAAACATATCATTCTGTGATTTCGGCCGGAACTGAAGGTAAAACCGTATCCGATGCACGCCTTGGCTATATTGCCAAAGCCAAATCGCGAAAAAAAGAACTTTTGGCCGTAATTGAAATGGCTAAGACCCAGGGATTGTGGAATACCTATAAAATTGTAATGAATAAACTGGAAGCTCCTGCTACTTTGGGGTATAGCGCTGCCGGCGAAGTTATTGCCACAGGAAATGACATTACAGATATAAAAACTGGTGATTTTGTTGCCTGTACAGGTCTTGAAGCCTGCCATGCCGAAGTAATCTCTGTCCCGTACAACCTTTGCGTAAAAATAAACAGACCCGAAAACATTAAAGCTTCATCATTCGTGGCTTTGGGCTCAATAGCTCTGCAAGGAGTCCGTCGTGCCGAATGTAAGGTTGGAGAAACCGTTCTGGTCATTGGTCTCGGCACCCTTGGACTTCTGACCGTCCAGTTTCTCAATGCTTCAGGTTGCAAAGCTTTTGGCATGGACATCGACGAATGGGCTGTTAAAAAAGCTATTGAAAACGGAGCATTTGCTGCATATCCCAGAAGCAAAGCAGGAATCGAAGGATTGCTCATGGAACAAACACAGGGTATCGGTTTCGACTCTATCATTATCACAGCAGGAACAAGCTCGCTCGACCCGATTAATTTTGCAGGAAAACTATGTCGCAAAAAGGGTAAAGTTGTCATTGTAGGTGCCGTTCCTACCGGTTTCAACCGCGAAGATTACTACAAAAAAGAACTCGATTTACTCATGTCAACATCCTATGGACCAGGAAGATACGATAAAGACTACGAAGAAAAAGGCATGGATTATCCCATTGGTTATGTACGATGGACAGAAAAGCGCAATATGCAGGCGTTCGTCGAACTTATTGAATCAGGTAAGGTCGATCTTTCGAAAATCATTACACACACATTCAATTTAAGTGAGGCTCCCAAAGCATACAACATTATTCTGAACCATACTGAAAAGTACTCAGGAATCGTGCTGTCATATAATAATGAAGTGAATCTGAAAAAAATCGTCAATATCACTTCAGTAAACATTTCCGGGGGGAAAGGCAATGTGGGGTTTATCGGTGCCGGATCTTTTGCACAAAACATGCTCCTGCCCAATGTATCAAAAATTTCGAAAATGGTGGGAGTAGCAACTTCGCATGGAAACACTTCTTTTTATGTAGCAAAAAAATACTTATTCAGCAAGGCGACGACCGATTATAATGAAATACTCAACAACAATGATATTGATACGGTTTTCATTGCTACCCGGCATAATTCACATGGTGATTATGTCAAAAAATCTCTCGAAGCCGGTAAACATGTTTTCGTCGAAAAACCGCTTTGTCTTAATACAAACGAGTTGGAAGAAATCAAATCGATATACCAGAATCACACCAACCAGAACCTGTTGGTGGGATTTAACCGAAGATTTTCTCCTTTTGCTCAAAAAATAAATAAAATGCTGGTTCCGGCTCAGAAAAAAGCGATTAATATCCGTGTCAATGCTGGTTCTATTCCTCCTGACCACTGGACACAGGATCCTGAGATTGGCGGTGGAAGAATCATCGGGGAAGCCTGTCACTTTGTAGATTTAGCCATGTATCTGGCACAAAGCAAAATAAAAACAGTTTATGCCAATGCTATGAACGATGCCCAAAATCTGCTCGATACCGTCAATATTAACCTTAGTTTTGAAAACGGCAGTGTTGCAAATATTTCCTACTTTGCCAACGGAAGTAAGCGCGTACCCAAAGAACGTATTGAGCTTTTCGCCGATGGCTTGACCATTACCATTGACGACTTCAGCAAAATGCAGATTGCCGATAAATCTGTAAAAAAGATAAAATTATCTGGTCAGGACAAAGGACATAAAAACGAAGTGGAAACATTTATAAACTCCGTAAAAAAAGGAGAACCAAGCCCCATTTCTTTTGAAGACATTTACATGGTAACCAAAGCTTCTTTTGCTATTATCGAGAGCATTAAATCAGGGAAAGTAGTTAATTTGAGGATTGAAAGATTACATTATTATGACAATAGAGAGGTTTGAATATCTTGAAGTTTGGCAATTTTCAAGGATTCTGATTAAAAAAACACCTAACTTACAAAGAATAAACATTTTCAAAAAGACTTTGGTCTGACTTCACAACTTCAAAGAAGTTCAGTTTCAATTATGGCCAATATCGCTGAAGGGTTTGAACGTAAATCAAAAAAAGAATTCATACAGTTTTTATATATATCAAAAGCATCTTGCGGAGAACTCAGAAGTCATTTATATATTTTGCTTGATTTAAATTTAATTGACAGTCTAAAATTTGATAATCTTTATCAATCTGTAGAAAAAATATCGAAATCACTTTCCGGCTTTATAAAGTATCTGAATCAAAACGATTTCAAATAATCTTAAAATCTTTCCATCTGCAATCATTATAATAATGAACACCATACTTGTTTCATTCAATAATCTAAAAACCTATTGTGAAAAAGAGCAATTCGCAGGCTGGGATCCGTATGATGGGTTAAACAGTCGGTTATTCAGATTTTTGCAACTTCATCGCTCTAAGTTCTTTCGTCTGGCAATCATTCAATTCAATAAAAAAAGCCCCATAAATTTTCGGCGATTGTTTCTAATTCCCAAGGGAGAAAATCCCAAAGGCATAGCACTCTTTCTAACTGCTTACTGTAACCTGTATAAAATCCAACCAGACTCTAATACTCTCGAAATCATAAATAAACTAGCCTATCGTTTAATAGAGCTTCAATCAGAAGGGTACTCCGGAGCATGTTGGGGCTATAATTTCGACTGGCAGTCAAGGGCATTCTTCCTTCCAAAGAAAACTCCTACCGTTGTAGCCACATCATTTGCAGCC
Source organism: uncultured Bacteroidales bacterium (assembly GCA_964508675.1). Taxonomy (GTDB): domain Bacteria; phylum Bacteroidota; class Bacteroidia; order Bacteroidales; family GWA2-32-17; genus Ch61. Next base: position 7,584 of record CAZDUU010000042.1, read on the forward strand.
TATTCATTATTAGATGCTTACGAAGTCACAAAAAACAAGGATTTTCTTGAAATAGCCATCAGCAGCAAGAATTTTGTGGTAAATGACTTAAACAGAACAATATATAAAAACGGATTCATTTTTTCATATTCACCCAAGGATAAATCTGTGGTATTCAATGCTTCTTTACTAGGAAGCCGTTTACTTGCAAGAATATACTCTTACACAAATGAAACAGAATTGCTTACATTAGCAAAGGCATCTGTTGCTACTTGTGTAGAAGAGCAAAACTCTGATGGTTCATGGCGTTACGGGGGCATGGATATTCAAAAGTGGATTGACAGCTTCCATACCGGTTATAATCTTGAGAGTTTATATGATTATCAGAAATATTCGGGCGATGAAACATTCAAATCAAGCATTGAAAAAGGATTAAACTTTTATAAAAATAATTTTTTTCTAGAAGACGGCACACCCAAATATTATCATTGCAAGACGTTTCCGGTTGACCCTCACGCACTGGCACAATATATCCGTACGATGTATATCACCGGAAATTTGCAACAGGAAAAAGCAAATATTGAAAAGTCTTTGTTGTGGACCATTAAACACATGCAATCGTCCAAGGGTTGTTTTTATTACCACAAAGAAAAGAATTATACTATTAAAACTCCATATATGAGATGGATACAGGCATGGATGATGTATGGAATCTCTCATTATCTGTTGATAGAAAAAGATTATGGAACGCTATAAAATAAGAAACCTTTATGTTTATGGTTTTCAGTCAAGAATTGAACTGATTGATTTTGCAGTAGAAGAAAAAAAAATTCTGGTAGCTATCAATGCTGAAAAAATACTGAAGAACGATGAAAAGCTGATTC
>CAZDUU010000043.1:0-8435 GCA_964508675.1 uncultured Bacteroidales bacterium
CACCGAGGCAGCCAGACAAGCCGCTGTTGCAGCAGGTTTACCTGCCGATTATCTTAATTATTATGTTGATTTTAAAATTCCCTGGACCTTGCAAATCTCTTATAATTTGAATGTCACAAATTCGCTGAATACCACTACTCAAAAAATGGAACTGAATAAAATTCAAAGTTTAAACTTCTCGGGCGATTTAAGTCTGACTCAAAAATGGAAAGTTTCGTTCTCGTCAGGATTTGATTTTATTACGAACAAATTTACTTATACCAACTTAAATATTCACAGGGACCTGCATTGCTGGGAAATGAGCTTTCAATGGATTCCATTCGGCGCCTACCGTAGCTATAGCTTCCAGATTAATGTAAAACCATCTCCGCTTCAGGATTTAAAATTAGCACGTAAACGTCCGTTCCTTGACAACTTTTAATCATTCAAAACTGTTCAAAACTTCTTCTTAAATGTTGCATTTTCGCAGAATCTAAAAGACAAATAAATACTCAATATTCATATCCATTTGTTCATATCTTTTAATATAATTTTAATAGGTAAATCCGCATTTATTTTGTAAATTTGCACTCCTTTTGAAAAACGCATAAAATGGAAGATTTAAACAACATCAACACAAAAACAAATGAATACTCAGCAGATAGTATTCAGGTATTGGAAGGACTGGAAGCTGTTCGTAAACGCCCCGCAATGTACATCGGTGATATCGGAATCAGAGGATTACATCATTTGGTTTACGAAGTAGTGGATAACTCAATAGACGAAGCACTGGCAGGTTATTGCAAAAACATACTCGTTGAAATAGCTCAAAACGGTTATATAACGGTGACTGACGACGGTCGTGGTATTCCGGTTGATATGCACGAAAAGGAACACAAATCAGCTCTCGAAGTTGTTCTTACAATACTTCATGCCGGCGGTAAATTCAATAAGGATTCTTACAAAGTTTCCGGTGGTTTGCACGGAGTTGGTGTCAGCTGCGTTAATGCCCTTTCAAAACACTTAAAAGCTACGGTTCATCTCAATGGGAAAATTTATGAAATGGAGTTTGCTTATGGAAAAACCATTAAAGAATTGACCGTTTTAGGAAATACGGATAAAACCGGAACTATTATTTCATTCTTACCCGACGATACTATTTTTACGCAAACCACAACTTTCATTTATGACACATTAGCATCGCGATTGCGCGAACTTGCTTTTCTCAATAAGGGCATTCGCTTAACTCTGACAGACTATAGAGAAAATGACGATAACGGAAATCCATTATCAGAAACATTTCATAGTGATGATGGCTTAAAGCAGTTTGTACGCATGCTTGACGAAAACCGTCAGCCTATTATTGAAAACGTTATCTACCTGGAAACTGAAAAGCAGGGAATTCCGGTAGAAATAGCCCTTCAGTATAATTCATCTTTTAACGAAAACGTTCACAGTTACGTAAATAATATCAACACTCATGAAGGTGGTACCCACCTGGCCGGTTTTAGAAGAGGTTTAACCAGGACCCTGAAAGCATATGCCGATAAGAACGGCATGCTCGAAAAACTTAAATTCGAAATAAACGGTGATGACTTCAGAGAAGGTATGACTGCCGTAATTTCTGTGAAAGTTGCCGAGCCTTTATTCGAAGGTCAGACCAAAACCAAACTGGGAAATACCGAAGTGATGGGAGCAGTTGATCAGGCTGTTAGTGATATGCTTGGTATGTACCTCGAAGAAAATCCGAAAGATGCCAAATCTATTGTCAATAAAGTTATTTTAGCAGCAACAGCACGTCATGCAGCACGCAAAGCACGTGAGCTTGTTCAACGCAAAGGAGCTTTGAGCGGCAGCGGACTTCCCGGTAAATTAGCCGACTGCAGCGAAAAAGATGCTTCAAAATGCGAACTCTATCTTGTCGAAGGTGACTCTGCAGGTGGTACGGCAAAACAAGGTCGTGACAGAGCTTTTCAGGCTATTCTGCCATTAAGAGGTAAAATTCTTAATGTAGAAAAAGCTATGTTGCATAAAATATACGTAAACGACGAAATCAAAAATATTATCACTGCTCTTGGCGTTCAGATTGGTACAGAAGAAGATAACAGGGCTCTGAACCTTGATAAACTTCGTTACCACAAAATCATCATCATGACCGATGCCGACGTTGATGGAAGCCACATTGCAACACTTATCATGACATTGTTCTTCCGCTACATGAAGGAATTAATAGAACGTGGTTATTTATATCTGGCAACTCCCCCACTTTACCTTGTAAAAAAAGGAAAAGATGAACAATATTGCTGGACTGACGAAGAACGCTTACGTCTGGTTCAGGAAATGGGTAAAGGAAAAGAAGGTTCGGTTCATGTTCAACGCTACAAAGGTCTTGGCGAAATGAACGCTGAGCAATTGTGGGAAACAACCATGAACCCAACTAAACGCACCTTAAAACAGGTTACAATTGAGAGTGCAGCCGAAGCCGATCGTATTTTTTCCATGCTTATGGGCGATGATGTTCCATTAAGAAGAGAATTTATTGAAAAACATGCTAAAAACGCAAAGATTGACATTTAGTCATATCTTTCATTCATCCTTATATATTTAACTATTCCATAGTTTTAATCCTTTATTGAAAACGGTTAATTATTTTGCTAATAATTTATCATAAAGAAGGTTATTAATCGTTATATACCTCAATAAAAAAAACTATTTTTACAGTTCTAAAAAATATCTCTTATGTTAAAGAAAATCTTAAAAATCAGCGGTATCAGTTTTCTGATTCTATTAATTTTATTAATCGTCCTGCCATTTATTTTTAAAGATAAGATTCTTCAGTTTGTCAAAGATGAAATTAACAATAACCTGAACGCTAAAGTTGATTTTAAAGATTACAGCATCGGCATTTTTAAAACATTTCCCAACCTGTATGTTGAGTTAGATCAACTATCAGTTGTAGGTGTAAATGATTTTGAAGGAGATACCTTGGCTTATTTGCCCGAATTCACTGCTTCACTTGACATTATGAGTGTTTTTGGCGACCAGATCAAAATCAAAAGTATAAAGCTCGACAAACCCATTGTAAACCTGCTTGTTTTAAAGAACGGAAAGGCAAATTGGGATATTGCCAAAGAATCAACTGACACAACCCAGACCACAGACACAACAGCATCTCACTTTGCGTTAGCATTAAAAAAGCTCGAATTAAGCGGTGCAAATATCAAATACAACGACGAATCACTCAACATGAAATTCACTGCTCAAAACCTCAATTTCCTTTTAAAAGGCGATTTAACCGACGAGCGCACTACTCTTAAAACCGAAACCAGCATCGATTCTACCACTTTCTCATTCGACGGAGTTGAATATATGAAGAAAGCATTGGTAAAAATAGTATCCGAAATTGATGCCGACCTTGTTAACTTCACTTTTACTTTCAGCAAAAACGAATTATCAGTTAACGATTTTAAGATTCTGGTTGATGGAAAAGTGGCTATGCCCAAAGACGATATTGATATTGACGTAACTTATGCTGCCGATAAAACCGATTTCAAAACACTGCTTTCACTGGTTCCGGCAATTTACATGAAAGATTTTTCCGGTATTAAAACAACTGGGAATGTTGCTTTCAACGGAAAGATAAAAGGTATTTACAATGACAAGACTATGCCCGGTTTTAACCTAAACTTAAAAGTAGACAAGGGTAGTTTCAAATACCCCAGCCTACCGTCAGCTGTAAATGATATTTTCATTGATCTTTTAGTGGACAACAAAGATGGTGATCCTGACCATACCGTTATCGACTTAAAGAAATTCCATATGAACATGGCACAGAATCCTTTCGATGCAGTTCTATATGTTTCTACCCCGGTTTCCAATGCAAACCTGAAAGGAAATGTAAAAGGGAAACTCGATCTGGCTCAGGTTCAAAGTTTCTATCCCATGCAGGGAGTCACTATGAAAGGTATTGCCGATATGGATGTAGTTTACGAAACCAATATGGCACAGGTTGAAGCTGAAAAATACGACGAAATAAAAGCTACAGGTTATTTGAAACTTCAGAATTTTGAATACAAAGCCAGTGATTTGCCTTATCAGGTTTCAATTCCTGATATGCAAACCGAAGTTTCACCCAGGTATTTTGATTTGAAAAACCTTCAGATGCAAATCGGAAAGAGCGACATGAACCTGAAAGGTAAAGTTGAAAACTTTATGGCTTACATGTTTAAAGACCAGCTATTGAAAGGTTCTTTCGAACTCAATTCCAATGTATTAAATGTAAATCAGTTCATGAGTTCAGACGAAACTGCTGCCTCAACTACAACTGCAACGACAGATACTGCTGCCATGGAAGCTCCGTCTATTCCTAAAAACATTGATTTTACATTCCAGGCCAATATCAAACAATTACTTTATGACAACCTTGAACTCGACAATACCGCCGGCAAGGTTACGATGAAAGAAGGTGTACTTGATTTGCAAAGCCTTAAATTCAATACTCTAGACGGTACTGTGGATATGTCGGCACAATACGCATACACTGATGTACTTCCCGATGTAAAGATGAACATGAATCTAAAAGACATCGATATTAAAAAAACATCTGCCGCATTCAGCATGGTAAAACAAATGGTTCCGATTGCCGAAAAGTGTTCCGGTAAAGTTTCCATGGGAATTGATATGCATATGAATATGAGCAAAACAATGGATCCAATGTTAAACACCGTTGATGCAAAAGGCCAGCTTTCAACAAAATCGCTCACGGTTGAAAACAGCGATCTAGGAAAGAAAATTGCCGAATTCCTCAAAAATAAGCAATACGAAAAGATGGCCTTTGATAATATCAATATCAACTTTGTAATTGAAAAAGGAAATATAACCATTGACCCTGTCAAAACAAAATTAGGAACTATACCCGTTGAATTTGGCGGAAGTCAGAATATGGACCAGACACTTAAATACAACATGCTAATGAACGTTCCTAAGCAGGCCTTAGGCAATCAGGCTAACGAAATCGTAGGCCAATGGATGAATATGGCTCAACAAAACGGCGTAAATCTAAAAACTTCTGACATTATTCCGATAAAAGGATTAATTGGCGGAACACTTACAAAACCGGACATCAAACTTAACCTCAAAGACATGGCTCAAAATACAGTGGAAACAGTAAAAGAAGCCGTTACACAGAAAATTAACGAAGAAGTAGATAAAGCTAAAGCCGAAGTTATCAAAAAAGCTCAGGAGCAAGCTGATAAATTATACCAAGAGGCTGATGCAAAAGCAACTCAAATGGTGAATACTGCGCAGAATGCCGCTAATCAAATCAATCAGACAGCAAAAACAGCAGCAGATAAAGTTCGTAAAGAAGGTTATGATAAAGCTGCTCAAATAGAAAAAGAAGCAGAAGGCAAAGGCCCCATCGCAAAAAAACTTGCAAAAGAATCGGCAGATAAGATACGTAAGGAAACCGATAAAAAAGCTTCTGATATTGAAACAAAGGCTCAGCAAGAATCTCAAAATAAAGTAAACCAGGCAAAAACTGAAGCTGATAAAATCAGAAATACTGCAAGAGAACAAGGAAATAAGTTGATTGAAGAAGCTAAAAAGAAATAATTGATTAAAGATTTTGAATAAAGATAAAAGGTGAAAAAAATTTGGTTTATAGCTGGTTTAATTGCTTTTGCCTTTTTAAAAGGTTACGCTCAGGAATCAGAATGCCCCGAACCCGAAAAGAAAGCAAAAAAGTTATTTGAACAATCGCAGGAAGCTTATGATAAGCATAACTCACAACTGGCTTATAAACTACTGATCGAAGCTGTTCATGAAGATCCGAATTATGCTAAAGCATATCTGATATTAGCTGACGTAAATATTCAAAAGTATAACGAGGCCAGCACAGGCAATGCAGCGTTGCAATATAAGAACAATGCCATGACCTATTATTGTAAAGCAGCGGATGCATGTCCCTCAATTGATAATTACAGAGCCTGCTACGAAGCAGGATTTCACTATTACATGGATCACAACTACGAAAAAGCAAAACCATACATTGACAAATTTGTAGTAAATGCTAAAAATGCTCCTCAAATAAATGATGCTAAGGGAATAAAAAAACAAATCGAAACATACCTCGATCTCATCAGCCACCCGGTACCCTTTAATCCCCAAAAGGTTGAAGGCGTGAGTGGTCCCGATGATGAATTTCTACCATTAATCAGTCCCGACGGTGAATTAATGTTCTACACCCACCGCATCAATAAAATGAATGAACTCGGAACACAACAGCGTTTCGATGTTTTTACCGAAGCAGAAAAAGTAAAGGACAAAGACAATGTTTTTAGCTCAAACCAGCCCATGCCCGATCCATTCAACAAAAACACCAATAACAATCAGGGTGCCGTGAGTATCACCATTGACAATAATCATTTGTATGTAACCATTTGCGAAGGACCTAACTGCGATATATGGGTCTCAGACAACGAAGATGGAAGCTGGACACAACTACGCAATCTGGGTGCTTCCATTAACGGACGTCGCTCATGGGAAAGTCAGCCATCCATTTCTGCCGATGGTAAAATGCTCTTTTTCGCCAGTGTGCGTCCCGGAAATATCGGCTTTGAAATGGACGATCCAAATTCGCAAACCAGTGATATCTGGATGTCACAACAGGACGAGAGCGGAAACTGGCTGCCTGCCAAAAATCTTGGTCCCATAATAAATACTACCGGCAACGAAAAAAGTCCTTTTATTCATAGCGACTCCAAAACACTGTATTTTTCCTCCGACGGTCATTTTGGAGTGGGTGGATATGATATTTTTTATTCAAAAATGCTTCCCAATGGCAAATGGTCAGAACCCAAGAATATCGGTTACCCTATCAATACCGAAAACGACGAAATCGGTTTTATTGTAAGCACAAATGGCAAAAAAGCCTACTTCTCCTCCAATAATATGAGCGATTCCAAGGGCTATGATGTTTATTCGTTCGATTTGTATAATGAGGCACGCCCTTCAGAAGTTGTTTTCTATAAAGGTCAGGTAAAGGACGAAGAAGGCAACCCGCTCGAAGATGCAAAAGTAGTGGTAAAAAATGTAACCGAACAAAGAAGTTCAGAAGCTTTGGTTGACAAACTTACCGGGAAATATGCCGTTGTTATTCCGGTCGAAAAACCCAACGAAGACTTTATCCTGATGGTGAAGAAAAAAGATTATGCTTTCACCTCCAGCTATATCAAAGGCGAAGAACTGAAAAAGGAAACGCCGGTAGAAGTTAATTTTGATGTAAAGCCAATCGAAGAAGGAAAAGTAGTTAAAATCAACAATATTTATTTTGCCAGCAGTTCTGCCATATTCGAAAAATCAAGCCTGGTAGTTCTTGACAACTTTTTAGAATTTTTGAACGATAACCCAACCGTTTCCATAGAAATTCACGGGCATACGGATAATGTCGGCGATGACCAGAGCAACCTTGTTCTTTCCGAAAAAAGAGCAAAAGCAGTGGCCGACTATCTGATACTGAATGGTCTCGATAAAAGCCGCATTGTAGCGACCAAGGGGTTTGGCGAAACTATGCCGGTTGCAACCAATGACACAGAAGACGGGCGTTCGCTTAACCGTCGCACTGAATTCAAAATCATAAAAAAATAACTTTATAAATTAAGAATTAAAATTTTCAAATTAAAAGTCAACGCACTATTCGTCATGCTGAGCAATGTCGAAGTATGTACACAATTCTCTATATATTAAACATTCCAAAATTAAGAACTCTTCCATATCATTCTGAATATAAAAAGGAGTTTTCCCAGCACTCAAAAAACAGATTAATTTATAATTTGTTAAATGATTTTAAATCATACTTAACTTGAAATTTTGTAATTATCTTTGTTCCATGAAAATTCTGAACAGAATATATTTCATTCTTCTTGTTGCTATTGTTTATTGTGCTTCTTTAAATTATGCACAAAGCTCAAATCACATACAGTATAAATATTCAGAAAAAGGAAATCAAAATACATATTTTTTCGAGTCATCGAACGATCTTGACAAAGCACTACCCTCGGAAAAAATAAATGTTATTAATGTTATTACAACACAGTTTACCAGAATCAATCACGAAAATTTTGTATTAAAAGACTTCAAACCGGAGACTCATGTAAAAAACTCCTTTTTTGTTGTTTTTAAAATATGCCAAATCATCTCTATACCCTTTCAGGAAACTGATATCATCTTTCCATTCAATTACTTTTGGTAGTCCCTCAGTATTTTTCATTCTTTTCTTTTCCCGTATTCTGAATAAAACAGATGCGGATTATAATTTATTTAATAATTAAAAAATATTGAGAAATGGACTCTGTTGCTATAGTGACTATTATAGTCATAGTTTTAAGCATAGTATTAATAGTTGCTTTACAGATATTAATGAAGTATCTGAAAAAAAATAAAAATCATCAAAAAAT
>CAZDUU010000044.1:0-8414 GCA_964508675.1 uncultured Bacteroidales bacterium
TTACACTTTCATTTGCCTGTCTGGTTCTGTTTTTTATAGGAGCCCCGCTGGGTGCCATTATACGAAGAGGCGGATTAGGAATGCCGGTTGTCGTTTCAGTATTGTTCTTCATTTTATATTATATTCTTTCTCTCTCCGGAGAAAAATTCGCTAAAGAAATGGTTTTGCCTGCTTGGCAAGGAATATGGTTATCATCTGCCATACTTTTCCCCATTGGACTTCTGTTAACATACAATGCCATGACAGATTCTAATTTAATTCCCATACAAAAATTTATCAATTCAATTTATGCTATCTTTGCACGATTTAAAAAATCGAAGGGATGAAAATCTTGATTCTGCACAATAAAGTTCCCTATCCTCCCAAAGACGGCGGAGCTATTGCTGTTTGGAATACCGCGATAGAAATGGCTAAACAAAATCACGAAGTTACTCTTCTCTGCATGAACACACCCAAGCATTATTTCCCGGTAGATCAAATACCAAATGATTACAAACAATTACTCCAGATTATTGCCATTGATGTCAATTCAGATATTAAACCTATTAAGCTCATATACAATTATTTATTTTCAAAAAAAGCGTATCATTTAGTACGATTTAATTCACCCGAATTTAAAAACAGATTACAAGGATTAATTTCAAAGAATAAATTTGATTTTGTTTTATTTGAAGGTCTTTATGTACTTCCTTACATCCATTGCATAAAAAAACACTCACAAGCCTTAATGGTTTTCAGAGCTCATAATATTGAACACGAAATATGGCAAAGGGTAGCTTATAATGAAAAAAACCTTTTAAAGCGGACATACCTGAAAAGTCTGTCAAAACGAATCAAAAAACTAGGAGTAAAACTGATAAATGATGTCGATCTTTTATTAACTTTAACGACCAGAGATGAACAGGTTTTTCGTCGTTTAGGCTATAAAAAACTCAGTTTTATTTCGCAGGCCGGAATTGATTTACGACAAATTCAAATTAACAGGTTTAACATTAATTATCCGAGTTTGTTTTTTATAGGAGCATTAGACTGGTTGCCAAATCAGGAAGGATTATTATGGTTTGTACGTAATCTTTGGCAGGATATACATGTCAGATTTCCTGAATTATATTTGGAAATTGCCGGAAGAAACGCCCCTCACTGGTTAATCAGAAAGTTAGAAGAATATCCCAATATTAAATTTTACGGTGAAATCGACGACGCATACCAGTTTATAAGCAAAAGAGCTGTTATGTTAGTTCCGTTATTCTCCGGAAGCGGAATGAGAATTAAAATAATTGAAGGAATGGCTTTAGGAAAGAGTATTGTAACAACGACTATCGGAACCGAAGGAATTCCTACACAACACAACAAAAACATTTTGATATCAGACTCGGCAGAAAAATTTAAAAATGAAGTTATTCGATTATTAACAAATAAAGATTTATTTGATGATATCGGCATTCAGGCTTCTGATTTTATTCAAAAAGAGTACAACATTCAAAAAATAGTTTCAGAAACATTAAACTATATCCAAAAGGCTATCAACATGTAAGACAAATATCATTAAATTAAAAAAAAGTCTGTATTAACTTTGCAACAAATAAAATATATGGTTCCGTCAGAATTTAAATTTAATACTATAGATGAAGCCCTTCAGGACTTAAAGGATGGAAAACTAATCATTGTAGTTGACGATGAAGATCGCGAAAACGAAGGAGATTTCATTGCTGCTGCAGAAAAAGTAACTCCAACCATGGTCAATTTTATGACCAAATACGGAAGAGGGCTGCTTTGTACTCCGTTAACTGAAAAACGTTGTGAAGAACTGGGCCTCGACATGATGGTTTCTACAAACACTTCCCTGCACGAAACCGCATTTACCATTTCTGTTGATTTGCTTGGTTATGGATGTACAACAGGAATTTCTGCCGAAGACAGAGCAAAAACAATTAATGCTCTTGTTAATCCAAACACAAAAAAAGAAGAATTGGGACGTCCAGGACATATTTTTCCGTTAAAAGCAAAAGATAAAGGTGTACTCCGCAGAGCAGGTCATACCGAAGCAACTATTGATCTTACAAGGTTAGCCGGATTAAAAGAAGGTGGCGCACTCATTGAAATCATGAGCGAAGATGGCACCATGGCACGCGTTCCTGAATTAATGGAAATCAGTAAAAAATTTGGCATTAAAATAATCACTATTGCAGATTTGATAAAATATCGTTTGGAACACGACAGCCTTATTAAAAGAGGAGAAAGAGTGAAACTTCCGACTGAGTATGGAACTTTTGAAATCATTCCATATCTTCAAATATCAAACAACATGGAGCATGTTGCAATAATTAAAGGAAAATTTGATGCAAACGAACCGGTTTTAGTTCGCGTACACTCATCTTGCGCTACTGGTGATATTTTTGGCAGCCTGCGCTGTGATTGTGGCCCTCAACTTCACGAATCAATGAAGATGATTGAAAAAGAAGGAAAAGGGGTTATTGTATATCTGAATCAGGAAGGCAGAGGAATCGGTTTATTCCATAAAATTGAAGCTTATAAATTACAGGAAGAAGGGTTAGACACCGTAGAAGCAAACGTACATCTTGGATTCCAACCAGATGAACGCGATTATGGTGTTGGGGCACAAATACTTCGTGACTTAGGAATCAGAAAAATGCGCCTTATCACAAATAATCCCAAAAAAAGAGCCGGACTTGAAGGATTCGGTTTGGAGATAGTAGAAAATGTTCCACTGGTTATTCAACCAAACCCATATAACATCAACTACTTGTCAGCTAAGAAAAATAAAATGGGTCACCAATTACCCTCTTTTGATACTCAAAAAAAAGCTTAAATATTATTGTTTGTCAGCAATTGAACCAAATTGTTAAATTCTTTGTTCATACTTTTTACCTTTAAAGTCGATTTTTGCTAATTATTTTAGAACTTATCTTGTATCTTTAAGCAGTAATAAATCGTATAAATAAGAAAAAACGAATGCATAGGAAATTGTTGATATTAGCGGGGTTTTTAATTATTATCAATGCGCATTCTCAAAACTGCTCACCATTAGTGCCTTCTCTTACAGTCGATTTATCAGCAAACCCTGACACCACGTGGATAAGTCCGTCAATTCAAAGATTAGGTCTTTGTTGTGAGGCAACAGATCCTGACGTATGTGTTGAATTTGTAATATATCTGAACCCGGGAAGTCAGGGAATTTTATTTAATATTTATTCAGGTGCAGTTCCTGGTGGATCTATGTTTTATCAAATAAATTGCGGACCACCTGTTGCTGTAGGTCAACCTATTTGTCTGGATGGCTACGGACCACATATATTAACTTTTTGTAAACCCGGGAACAACACAAATCAATACAGTATTTCTTCAATTCCGGCACCCTCCGTTTCTGGCAATATAACTCTAAATGAAGGTTGTAGCGGAACAATTTCAACAACAGGATTGACTCCATCCACAATTTCCATTAATTCAATTTATCCCGGCAATTATGGAACTTATAATAATTTTCTATCCTGTCCGTCAGGTTGCACTACTAGTCAGGTTGTAGCAACCTCCAATTATCCACCCTATGTAGATTATCAGGTATGTGGAATTATTGCAAGTAACTGTTCAACTATTCCATATTGTGATACGATAAGAGTTACCTTTAACCCAACGTTGAATGTTCAGATACAGCCCAATCCGGCAGTTTTATGTTATGGAACAAGTTCTTTGACTCTCTCTGCTATTGGAAGTGGAGGCACACCGCCATACAATTTTACCTGGAGTACCGGCCAAACGACACAAAACATTAATGTTGGCGTCGGGAACTACACAGTTGTAATGCAGGATGCAAGTAATTGTCCTCCGGTATCAACAAATATCACTGTAACATCTTATCTAAGCCCCATTCAGGTTAATGCGGGAAACAATCAAAACATTTGTATTTCTTCTTCTTCGGTACAATTGAACGGGAACGTTGTTTCCGCAGCTGGTGGAATATGGAGTGGTGGAAGCGGTATTTTTTTACCGTCGAATCAGGTTTTAAATCCTGTTTATTTTCCAACTGCTAGTGAAATTAATAACGGGTATGTAAACTTAATATTGACGTCTACAGGTAATGGATCTTGTCCGGCTGTTTCTGATACTGTCAGAATCAATTTTTTACCATTTAGTGGTAATGTTCAGTTTATTAATCAGCCAACAAGTTGCTATCTTTCTTCTGACGGAAGCATACAACTAAACATTAACGGAGGAAACACACCTTATACTTATCTCTGGAATACAACACCACCTTCAGCTTCAAATAGTATTTCAGGTTTAACAGCAGGTAATTACTCGGTAACCATAACAGATGGGATAGGATGCAGCCTTGTTCAAACCACAACAATAGTCCAACCATCACAACTACAAGCGTATGCAACATCAAATTCAACAAGTTGCTTTGGTGGAAGTAATGGTAGTGCCATTGCAACAATTGTTGGCGGAACTCCCGGTTATCTTGTACAATGGTCAAACGGTTCAGTGGGGAATAGTGCCTCTAATATGGCAGCGGGAAATTATACATTTACAGTAACTGACAGCAAAGGATGTGTTTTTATCAATAGTATTGCCATCACTCAACCAGACAGTTTATCCATTCAGGTTTTATCACAAAATCCGTTATGCGCACAATCAAATACAGGATCTATTCAGCTGAATATCAGCGGTGGAACTGCCCCGTACTCTTATAATTGGCAGCCATCAAACTACAATGGAGCAAACATTCAAAATCTCAATGCCGGATATTATACTGTTACAATAACCGACTTAAGAGGATGTACAAAAATAACAACCATCCACTTAACTGATCCTCCATTATTGACAGCAAATATCACGACTTCCAATCCAACCTGCTATGGTTCATTCAATGGCTATGCTATCGTAAATGCACAAGGAGGAACTTCACCTTATATATATGTCTGGTCTCCATACGGCGGAAGTCAGGCCACTGCTAATAATCTTGGTGCAGGTAGTTTTACAGTCACCGTTTATGATGCAAACGGATGCATCTTTGTGAATAATTTTCAATTAATCACTCCTCCACCAATAACCTCAAGTGTCAACTGGACCCATAATGTAAGCTGCTACGGCGGGAACGATGGTTCCGCAAGTATTTCGGTATCAGGTGGTGTCCCCCCTTATAGTTACACTTGGCAACCGACCGGCGGAAACACAAGCATGGGAAATTCATTAGCAGCCGGGAACTATTTAGTTTCAATTACTGATGGAAATAATTGTGTAGTTCAACAAAATGTAACCATATTACAACCATCATTACCCCTTTCGGTTCAATTATTTGGAACCAATATTTCTTGCAACGGTGGAGACAATGGTAATATTAATTCTGTTGCAAATGGCGGAACACCACCTTATAGTTATTCCTGGAGCGTTCCAACAATTATAACTCCTTCGCTAAGCAATATTACTGCAGGAAATTATTCATTAACAGTTACTGACCATAACGGATGCACTGTAAGTTCAAATACGTCGTTAAGTGAACCTGCTTCGATTAACATTTCAACGTCCTCAGTTGCTTCGTTATGTGGAAGTGCGACAGGTTCTGCATCTGCTAATGTAAGTGGCGGAAATCCGCCATATTCTTATCATTGGATTCCCGGAAACTATACCACATCAACAGTGAACAATATTTCTTCAGGGGTGTACAATGTAACAGTAACAGATATACTCGGATGTAGCAATTCCGTTTCGGTACTTGTAAACGATATTGGATCACCAACTATAACTATTTCTTCAATAACAAATGTATTATGCTTTGGAGGTAGCAATGGAAGTATTTCAGTAACTGCAAGCGGTGGTACCCCCACATATAATTACAGTTGGTACCCATATGGTGGGTCTTCATCCACAGCAAACGGATTATCTGCAGGAACATTTAATGTTTCGGTTATTGATGCAAATGGCTGTATTTCAACTCAGACCGCTCAAATCACACAACCTACAGCTATTCAGTTAACCAGTAATAAAACAGATGCTTCCTGTAACGGCTCATCCAATGGACAAGCCAATATTTCTGCTCAGGGCGGAACACCTCCATATACCTATTTTTGGCAACCTGGAAACTTTACCCTTCAAACTATAACGAACCTTGCACCTGGTATTTACGATGTCACAGTAACAGACGCTAACAATTGCACGGAACAAACATTTGTTCAGATAAATCAACCTCAGGTATTACAGGCACAGGTTATTTCAGCCAAAAATGTAAGCTGCTACAATGGAAGCGACGGAAGTATTTCTATTCAAACTAACGGAGGCACACCTCCTTATAACTATCTTTGGTCGCCAACTAATTATACCTCTTCTCAAATCAACAATCTTTCATCGGGGACTCATACTGTTTATATTACTGACTCAAAAGGTTGTGCAACAAGCTTATCTATAACACTTACACAACCAACACCAATGAGCATTTTTCTGACAAAGAATGATGCAAATTGCTACCAAAACAGCGATGCCAGTGCTACAGCTTTTTGTTCTGGAGGGGTACCACCTTATTCTTATTTGTGGAATCCAGGTGGCGGAAGTTCTCAAACATTCTCAGGTATCTTATCGGGAACTTACTATGTCACGGTTACTGACAGCTTAGGGTGCAATATTTCAAGCAGCATTCATATCAATCAACCAACTCCTATTATACCTGTCATTCTTCAGAAAGAAAATGTTCGATGTTATGGAGCTAACGATGGAATGGTTTTCCTTGCTGCAAATGGTGGCACTCCACCCTACAATTACCACTGGAATACAAATCAGACTTCACCTGCTATATCTAACTTAGCTCCGGGAAATTACTCTTGTACAATTACTGATACTCATAGCTGCAGTGCAGTAATTAGTGTTGACATTACCAGCCCTCTGGCTCCTTTAGCCATTGATGCATCATCAAGTGCCACAAATTGTAATGGAAGCTCTGATGGAATTGTCACAGTCTCTGCAAGTGGCGGGACATCTCCTTATACATATCTCTGGGTTCCTTCAGGCGAAACAACTTCTTCGGTAAGCAATCTTCCTTCCGGAAATTATACTGTTTCAGTCTTTGATGCAAATCAATGTATTGCTTCAGAAAATATTCAGATCGGTTCTCCAACTCCGCTAAGTGGAAACATTCAAATTATTCATAATGTAGATTGCTACGGTTCTTCAACGGGTGAAATCACAGCAATTGTTCAGGGCGGAACACAACCCTACTCATATATTTGGAATACGGTCCCTCAACAAAACACCTCAACAGCGACCAATGTTTTCGCAGGAAACTATAATGTTACCATTTCAGATGCTAATGCTTGTTCTATTATTTTAAGCGGAACGATTACCCAACCACAGGCTTTAACTGGAGTATTAAATACGAATAATCCGACCTGCTATAATGGCGATAATGGTACTGCATGGGTAACCATTTCAGGAGGAACTCCTCCATACAATTACACCTGGGGTACAGTTCCTACCCAAACCAGTTTCTTTGCTAGTAACTTGACCTATGGAACTTATTATGTAACAGTTAAAGATGCATTAGGATGTCAATGGGTTGACTCCTGCAGTTTATCAAATCCGACTCAAGTAATAACTACCATAACGGATACTTTAGTTATTTGCCAGGGCGAAAATGCGATATTAAGTGCTTCTGCAACAGGAGGAAGCGGAAATTACTTTTACTATTGGGACAATAGTCTTTTTGGCCAGACAATCACCGTTACTCCTCCCCATTCCGACTCATATATTGTCATTGCTTTTGACAGTCTTGGTTGCGAAGGAGTACCTGATACCTGCAGCGTAGTGGTGAAGGAGTTTTACCCTTCAAATGTAAACCTTTTCGCAAATAGTCCTATATGTCCGGGAAACAGCTCATTAATTTATGTAACATCTTCGGCAAATCATTATGATACTTTATATTATGCTTGGAGCAGTGGTTTAGGTCCCGGTCCCGGAGCATTTGTAATCGTACCCGCTCAACCTACAACCTATTATGTAACGGTAAGCAACAGTTGTGATATTCAAATTGTAGATTCTGTAAATGTTTTATTTAAAACACCGCCTCAGATTAGTTTTTACTCGGATGAATTTCAAGGATGCGTACCTGTAACTATTAATTTCACAGATAGTTCAACCACATTTTATGATTATATAAACAGATGGTTATGGAATTTTGGAGATGGAAGCACCTCCACCTCTCAAAATCCAACCCATACTTTTTCAACGCCAGGAACTTATTACGTTACCCTGAAGGTTGAAACAAACATGGGATGTCTTAATGATAACAGTCAAAGCCCTTTGCCTGTTTATATATTTGAAAATCCAACTGCAAACTTTGCAACAAATAAAGATATCTATTACTTACCTAATGATCCTGTAATTTGCACAAATCTGAGTAGTGGTGCAAT